>JAHEBY010000097.1 GCA_024642025.1 Comamonadaceae bacterium
CGGCAATATCGCACCAGATGGCGCAGTGATCAAACCCAGCGCCGCCAGCGAGCGCTTGCTCAGGCACAAAGGCCGTGCGCTAGTCTTTGACAACCAGCCAGACATGATCAAGGCCATGGCAGATGAAGCGCTTGATTGCGACGCAAATACAGTTCTGGTGTTGCGCAACGCGGGCCCGGTTGGCGCGCCCGGCATGCCCGAGTGGGGCAATTTACCTATCCCCAAAAAACTGCTCAAAGCGGGTGTGCGGGACATGCTGCGTCTATCGGACGCCCGCATGAGCGGAACACACTATGGAACTTGCGTGTTGCATATTTCACCGGAGAGTGCGATCGGCGGACCGTTGGCGCTGGTGCAAACGGGCGACACGATTGAGCTGGATGTGGCGCAGCGGCGGCTGCACCTTCATGTCAGCGACGCCGAAATGGCGCGGCGAAAAGCGAATTGGCAAGCGCCGGAACAACCTTATCAACGCGGATATGTTCAGCTCTACCAACGCCATGTCACACAAGCCCACGAAGGCTGTGATTTTGATTTCCTTCAAGGTACCGTGAAAACCCCCGAACCGGTCATATTTTGAGAAACCTTATGCACAACCCTTTTAAAGCTCTTCTCGACCGCAAAGACTATTCGGGCGGCTACCCCGTCGGTTCATGGGTTATGTCCGCCAGCCCCGTGGTCGCAGAGGCCATGGGCTGCGCTGGCTTTGACTGGGGTGTAGTGGACATGGAACACACACCGCTGGACCAGATGGACTTGATCCACATGCTGCAAGCCATTGCTGGCACGCCCATGCTGCCGATCACGCGCGTGCCATGGAACGATGCGGTCATGGTTAAACGGGTGCTGGATGCAGGCGCGCAAACCCTAATGTTCCCCTATATCCAGTCTGCTGAAGAAGCCGCGCGAGCGGTGTCGGCAACCAAATACGCTCCGATGGGTATCAGGGGCATGGCCGGCATGAGTCGCGGCAGTCGCTTTGGCACCGTGAAGGACTATTTCAAAGTGGCCAACTCGGCTATCAGCGTGATCCTCCAGATCGAGACACCCGAAGCCATGAAACAACTGGAGGAAATTGCAACGGTGCCAGGCGTTGACTCCTTGTTTTTCGGCCCGGGTGACCTCAGCGGCGCCATGGGGCATACCGGCAACCTGATGCACGAAGATGTGGTGAGGCTCATGGCTGAGGGCGTCAAACGTTGCCATGCTGTCGGGAAACCGGTGGGGACAGTAGGCGGCACGCCAGAGGCGGTTGCCATCTATAGGGCCTCGGGCTTTGACTATATTGGCTGCGCGTCAGACTTGGGCTTGCTGATGCGCAATTGTGCCGCAGTGCTGTCGACGATCCGGGCGCAGAATATCGCGATTCAGTCAGAAGGATATTGAAGTGGCAAGCGTTGAGCTCAAACAGATTGTCAAATCCTACGACGGGAAAAATAACGTCGTACATGGGATTGACCTTCAGATTCAGCACGGCGAGTTTGTCGTCTTTGTAGGCCCCAGTGGATGCGGCAAATCGACGCTACTGCGCATGATTGCCGGCCTGGAGTCGATTACCGACGGCGACGTGATTATTGATGGTAAGCGGGTCAACGACGAGCCTCCCCGCAATCGGGATATCGCCATGGTCTTTCAGGATTACGCCCTGTACCCTCACAAAACTTTGTATGACAACATGGCCTTCGGTCTCAGGCTGCGCAAGATGCCGGAGGGTGAAATAAAGACACGGGTCATGGATGCCGCCCGGTTGTTGAAAATTGACCATATGCTGGAGCGCAAGCCGGCGGCATTGTCTGGCGGGCAGCGTCAACGGGTGGCGATCGGGCGTGCCATTGTTCGTCAACCAAAGGTTTTTCTTTTCGATGAGCCACTAAGCAACCTTGATGCGCAACTTCGAGGCGAGATGCGCACCGAAATCAAGAAACTGCACCAGCGCCTTGGCGCTACGATCATCTACGTGACGCACGACCAGGTAGAGGCCATGACGTTGGCAGATCGTATCGCTGTCCTGAGCGCTGGCAAAACGATGCAATATGCCTCGCCCAGTGACATCTACAACACGCCAGCGGCAACGTTTGTCGCCGGCTTCACCGGCTCACCACCGATGAACCTCGTGCCCTGTCAACTATCTGGAAACCAGATCAAACTGGGAACCGCAAATTTTGAACTTCCAGCAGGAATGTCTGGTAGAGCGGAGCGTAAGACTGGTCTTAGTTTTGGCATCCGGCCTGAGAACATTGGCATCACGCCCGTCGAAGATTCTGTCGCGGTGAACGCTAAGGTAGTGTTGACTGAGCCGCTGGGCGCGGAGACGTTGGTCACATTCGACGTGGGTGGACATGAACTGGTTGCCCGATGTTCTGCAAGTTTCAGCTCAACCCCAGGATCCAACATGCCTATTTACATAAGTCAAAGGCACATGCACCTGTTTGATACTGAGAATGGGATGGCTTGCCGGTGAGGCCGACCTGTCAGGATTTGATGCACTGGTTTGGAGTAAGTTGGTTTTTTTAAAAGGAGACTGTTATGAAACGCACTAAGCTACTTGCCTTGATCACAATGGCCGTAAGCGCTTCCCTGGCTGGCAACGCCATGGCCCAGCAAACCACGTTGCGCGTATTTTCGGGGGGGCAAAACCAGCGCCCTGATCTCATGCGCAAACTTTTTGATGAGTACCAAAAAGCAAATCCCTCCGTAAAGATTGACATTGAAACGGGTGGCGCCACTTCAGAGCTGCAACGCCAGTACTTGAGCACCGTACTGAATGCCAAGGATTCGGCGATTGATATCTACCTGATCGATATCGTAAATCCTGCTCAATACATGGGCGCGGGATGGCTGGAGCCACTTGATGGCTACGTGGGTGGGCCTAGCGCCATGAAGCCTTACTTGCCCGTCTATAGCCAGGCCAACGTGGTGAACGGCAAAGTGGCAGCCATGCCTGCATTTGCAGATGCCATGTTCATGTACTACCGGAAAGATCTGCTGGATAAATACGGGATCAAGGAGCCAAAGACCTGGGACGAGCTCGCTGTAGCGTCCAGGAAAATCCAGGATGGAGAGAAAAATCCTAACCTGCAGGGCTTGAGCATTCAAGGAGCGCCGATTGAAGGCGCAGTGTGCACCTTCCTGCTTCCGTACTGGAGCATGGGCAAGTCATTCAACGACAGTGCTGGCAAGATGACGCTGGATAAGGATGCTGCAGCCAAGGGTATGGACATGTGGCTGAAATTGGTTGATCAGGGTGTAATCAAGAAGAACGTTGCAGAGGTGAAAACACCTGATACGGTAAACGAATTCAAAGCTGGCCAGGTAGCTTTCGCCATCAATTGGGGATTCGCCTGGGACCGTTTCAAAGAAGATCCTGACAGTCAGGTGAAAGGGAAAGTCGGTGTGATGCCATTGCCGGCCATGGCGGGCGGCAAAAGCGCCACCTGCGTGGGCGGATGGCAATGGGCAGTGAGCGCTTTCAGCAAGAGCAAGGCCGAAGCGGCCAAGCTCGTTCAGTACATGGCGTCGCCGGCTTCGTCGAAATTCCTTGCAGTGGAAGGCTCTCTCCTACCAACCATTCAGAGTGTTTACACGGACGCCGATGTGACCAAAGCTGCCCCGTGGTTTAAAGATGCTGCAACGGTTGTTATCGCCGGTCAGGCCCGCCCGATCAGCGCCCGCTATGGTGAAGTCAGTGACACGATTCGTACCACTGCCAGTGCCATTCTTGCCCGCACCAAGACATCTGCCGAAGGGGTGGCAGAAATTGACAGTAAATTGACGCGTGTGATGCGATAGACGCGAAGTTCGGTCTTCGAGGGGAAACCATGGGTTTCGCCTTGAAGACTTATTTCAATAAAAAAGTCATCCACTGTGGCCTTCGAGAAAATCCGTGACCCGTCCGAGAAGACGCTGGCATTTTTGCTGCTTGCCCCCGCCTTTCTGCTTATCGCGCTGATCGTGATTTATCCCATTGGAAAACTGATCTACAACAGCTTTTTTGATCTGCGACTGTCGGGGGGCTCAGGGTCATTCGCATTTGTAGGCCTCCAAAACTACAAAGACGCATGGCAAGACAAGGACTTCTGGAATGCTGCGGCAAATACCATTCTGATCACGGTTATCACGGTCCCGGGCGCGCTGGTGATTGGGTTGAGTCTTGCGATGCTCGCAAACCTGCCGTTTAGACGCAAATGGCCTGTGCGCCTGGCACTATTGTTGCCTTGGGCCCTTCCTCTCAGTTTCGCCGGACTAATTTTTGCCTGGTTTTTTCATACTGAATACGGTTTGATCAATGATGTTTTAGCCCGACTGAAGCTTCAAAGTGAGAGCACGATGTGGCTCTTAAGACCCAATTGGGCCTTCGCTGCAATTTGTGCAACCATTATTTGGAAAACGTCGTCGTTTATGGCATTGATACTCCTGGCTGGCCTTCAGATGATTCCCAAATCGCTATATGAGGCTGCAGAAGTCGATGGAGCCAGCAAGTGGCAGCAGTTCTGGCAGATCACCATACCCATGCTGATGCCAAGCATCATCGTCGCACTCATCTTCCGGACTATTACGGCGTTACAGACGTTCGACATTCCGTACACGATGACAAAAGGCGGGCCTGGCAATGCAACGGAGACGTTGGCAATGCTGATTCATAAAACCACCATCGAATACCTGGACATGGGTTACGGGTCAACGCTTGCCGTTTGTATGTTTCTGTTGTCGATGGTTGTGACCTCTTTTTACTTACGTCGTATTGGCCAAACTGCATGAGTAGCTCAATGGACAATGGTTTTTGGTCGTCGCCGCGCCTGCGCTTTTTTGCAGCAGCAATGGTCGTGATCAATGGATTTTTACCTGCAGTTTGGATTCTCTTGACTTCACTCAAGACCGATACAGAGTTGGTGCAAAAGCCCATAACTTATTGGCCTCACAACGCGACCATTCAAAACTATGTGCAGGCTTTCACCGATCAGCCGTTGCTTAAATACTTGGGCAACAGTCTGGCCGTAGCGCTAATCGCCACGGCTGCATCACTATTTGTATCGGCCCTCGCAGGCTACGCCATTGCACGCCTCAACCTCAAACATAGGCAGTTCATTTTGACGGCCATCGTGGCCTCAAGCATGTTTCCGCTCGTTACATTGCTGGTCCCGATTTTTGAAACGATGCGTACATTGAACCTGCTAAACACATACACAGCGCTGGTTCTGCCTTACATCGTGTTGAACCTTCCGGTGTGTACCTTGGTGCTGGTAAGCTTTTTTCAGAGTATCCCGAAGGACCTGGAGAACGCCGCGATGATCGATGGTTGCACGCGCCTAGGAGCCCTATGGCGGGTTGTCATCCCACTCGCAGCCCCGGGCGTTTTCACTGCCGGCATTCTCGCCTTCGTGAACTCCTGGGATGAGTTTCTACTGGCCCTGTCGCTTAACTCCAGCGCTTCAATGCGTACGCTGCCAGTTGGAATTACTCTTTACCAAGGTGAGTTCACCTTTCCGTGGCCGATCATTAGCGCAGCATTGATTGTGGCGATTGTCCCCATCGCGGTCTTGATTGCCATCTTTCAGGAGCGCGTCGTTGGCGGCTTGACCCAAGGCGGCCTCAAAGGTTGATCGAAAATAATAGTTTGACATTCATGAACAAGAAAATTCGTTACGGCATCATTGGTTGCGGCAGTATGGGTCGCGAGCACATTGAAAATATCAAAGCCTTAGACAGCACTGAAATATCAGCCATCGCTGACCCGAATGCCCAGAGCCGATCTTCGGCCCTTGCACTGCTTGATCTAAAGCCGCAAGTATTTAAAGACTATCGTGAGCTGCTTGCCAGCAATGTGTTCGATGCGTTGGTGATTTCGACTCCAAACTTCACCCATATTGACATCCTGCGTGATGCAATCAAAACGCAAGCCCACATACTTATTGAAAAACCCCTGTGCACAAACATTGCGGATTGCCTGGAGCTGGTCAATCTCGCCTCTGGCCGCAAGCCCATCATTTGGGTGGCACAGGAATACCGTTACATGCCGCCTGTCGCAGAAATGCTGCGCATGGCTCACGCCGGCGCGGTAGGTCGTGTGCATCAAGTTGCCATACGCGAACATCGCGAGCCCTTTTATCCGAAAGTGGACGACTGGAATCGGTTTAGCGCAAATACCGGGGGCACCCTGGTAGAAAAATGCTGCCATTACTTCAACTTGATGGACCTGATTCTTCAGGAGAAGCCGCAGTCAGTCTATGCGTCAGGCGCACAACGGGTAAATCATTTGAATGAAAGTTACGGAGGCCGGACGCCAGACATTATCGACAGTGCCTACGTTATCGTGGAATATCCCAGCGGGGCGCGGGCCATGCTGGATCTTTGCATGTTTGCAGAGAATTCTGTGGACAGTGAGCAAGTCGTGATCGTTGGTGAAGAGGGAAAGCTGGAATCCCTGCTGCCGTCTCTGACGCTTCGCTATGGACGTCGTGAAGACTGGGGAACGCGCCTTGTGTGGGGGCAATCCGCAAGCAGCGGCAAGGGCGTTTCAGTACGCCGGGTTTGGGATACGGGCATCAAATACACAGGCAATCATTTTGGGGCGTCTTATGTCGAGCACCAGAAGTTTGCCCATGCCATTCGCAACGGGCTTGCGCCTGAAGTCAGTCTCGAAGAAGGCCTGCGTGCCGTAGCAACGGGCATAGCGGCGCACCGAAGTATCGACACGCATAGGGTGGTACCGATGAGCGACGTGCTGCCGGCCGGATGGTGACCATGAACACGCAAGTCAACCCAGGGCCTTACGCGACCTATCCTTCACTCAAGGGGAAAGCGGTATTCATTTCTGGCGGCTCTTCCGGCATTGGCGCCGAACTGGTCAAGGCCTTTGCCGCGCAAGGAAGCCACGTGGCCTTTTGCGGAACCAAAGCAGGTGGTGGGGACGGCCTGATTGCAGATATTTTGCGGGCTGGCTGCCCAGCACCCTATTACGAGGCGTGCGATGTGCGCGATATCCCTGCGCTGCAAGCGATGCTTGAGCGTGTGTCTCAAAAGCTGGGGCCTATTCAGGTTCTGATCAATAACGCAGGCCGTGATGACCGTCACTCGCTGGATGAACTCACGCCCGACTATTGGGACAACTGCCTGAACATAAATTTACGCCATCAGGTTTTTGCCACGCAGTCCGTGGCGCGTCAGCTGAAGGTTGCTGGCAAAGGCGGCAGCATCATCAACATGGGCAGCATCAGCTGGATGAGAGGTCGACCAAATCTGATCGGCTACACCGCGAGCAAGGCCGCCATTTCTGGAATGACCCGCACATTGGCGCGCGAATTGGGCGACAGTGGAATTCGCGTCAACGCACTGGTACCGGGGGCCATCGTAACCGAGCGGCAAACTGCCATGTGGCGCAATCCGGAAGAGGACCAGAAATTCATCGATCTGCAGTGCTTGAAGTTCCGGCTTGAAAGCGTGCATGTTGCGCGTCCAACACTGTTTCTGGCAAGCGACGACAGCGAAGGCATCACGGGCCAAAACCTGATCGTTGACGCGGGTTTGGCACAAGTCTCTGTTGCAGGTTGAGGGATTCCGCGGATCAGGATTGGCGCGTGCTGCGCGAATCGTCGTGATTAGTCTGTCAATCTGACCGGCGCCAAGTCGTCGCCCTGCGGCAGGATTCGGCCAATTGCTGCCGAGCTCGAATAGCCGAGCGCCTTTAACGCGGCAATGCAGTCTGCGGCCCGCTCGGCAGGCACACTGGCAAGCAAGCCACCAGCGGTTTGCGGATCAAATATCAACGGGTAACGCGGATGATTCACCCAATCGGCCTGGTTTCGCAACGCACGCCTCAATCGCACGTTGGCGGTTTGCAGCGAGCTGACAATGCCAGCGCCTACGCACTCAAGCGCACCATCCAGCAGTGGCAGGCTGGACAGGCTCAACTCGGCGTCGACACCTGAGGGGCGGGTCATTTCCACCAAATGTCCGAGAAGGCCGAAGCCCGTGAGATCGGTACAAGCTGTCACCCCAAAATCGCGCAAACACTGTGCACCCACGCGATTTGACACCAACATCGACTGCAGGGCAGCATCAACCCAACGCCCCTTCGCGGCCAGTCGCGCATGCGCAGCGAACAGAGTGCCGGTTCCGATAGGCTTGGTCAGAATCAACACGTCGCCAGCTTGCATGCCGTTCTTGCGCAGAATCGCGCCCGGTGCGTCGTCAATCAAGCCATTGACAGCGAAACCCAGGGCCAATTCCCTGCCTTCCCCGGTGTGCCCGCCAACCAGCGCACAATTCGCCTCGTTCAGCACTTCCACAGCACCCGTCATCATCTGGAATACGACGTCCTCCACCTTCGCTTCGAGCCCCGAAGGCACCGTGGCAATGGCCGTTGCGCTTTGCGCTTCGGCGCCCATGGCCCAGATATCGCCGAGCGCATGATTGGCCGCCACTTTGCCAAATATATAGGGGTCGTCTATAAAC
>JAHEBY010000098.1 GCA_024642025.1 Comamonadaceae bacterium
ATCCTGGCCTACAAAGACGAGGTGGTTCCGTGGATGCGAGACATGGCGGACGCAGTGCACGAGCACGGCTGCGCCGTGATGATCCAGCTCACCCACCTGGGCAGACGCACCACCTGGTCCAAGGGCGACTGGCTGCCGGTGGTTGCGCCCTCGCATGAGCGCGAAGCGGCACACCGCGCCTTCCCGAAGAAGATGGAAGACTGGGACATCAGCCGCATCATCCAGGACTACGTAGACGCCACTGAACGGATGGTCGCGGCTGGCGTGGACGGCGTCGAGTTCGAAGCATATGGCCACCTGATGGAGCAGTTCTGGTCCCCGCTGACGAATACGTTGGACGCACCCTATGGCGGCAGCCTGGAGAACCGGGTGCGCTTTGCGTTTGATGTACTGCGCGCGGTACGCAAACGCGTCGGCGACAAGCCCATTCTGGGCTTGCGGTATTCGGCCGACGACACCTTGGCCAGCAGCTTTTCGGCACAGGATGGCCTCACGATCTCCAGGATGTTGCGCGACAGCGGTCTGGTGGATTACCTCAATATCGTTCGCGGCCATATTGACACCGACGCAGGTCTGACAGACCTGATCCCGGTGCAGGGCATGCGCGCCAATCCACACCTGGACTTTGCTGGCGAGGTGCGCTCGGCAACCGGATTCCCAACCTTTCATGCCGCCAAAATCCAGGACGTAACAACCGCCCGCCACGCTATCGCCTCGGGCAAGCTCGACATGGTCGGGATGACACGCGCCCACCTCACCGACCCCCACATCGTGCGCAAGATCATGGCCGGCAAGGAGGACACGATCCGCCCCTGCGTCGGAGCAAATTTTTGTCTGGACCGCATCTATCAGGGCGGCGAAGCCTATTGCATTCACAACCCGGCGAGCGGGCGCGAGCTGACCATGCCGCATGAGATGACGCCTGCCATCGTCAAACGGAGGGTCGTCGTCGTGGGAGCTGGCCCGGCCGGGCTCGAGGCCGCTCGCGTGGCTGCAGAGCGCGGTCACGAAGTGATCGTGCTGGAGGCAGCACCCAAGGCTGGGGGCCAAATCCGTCTGACCAGTCAAAGCCCGCGCCGACGCGAGATGATCAGCATCATCGACTGGCGGCTGGCACGCTGTGATGAACGCAATGTGACGATGCGTTTCAACACGCTGGCCGATGCCGATATGGTGTTGGCCGAGCATCCCGACGTGGTGATCGTCGCCACCGGCGGACTTCCCCACACCGAGGTGCTGAAAAATGGCAACGAACTGGTGGTGTCAAGCTGGGATATCCTGAGTGGCGATGTCAAACCCGGCAAGAACGTGCTGATTTTTGACGATGCGGGCGACCACCCCGCCCTTCAGGCAGCGGAGGTGCTGGCGCAATCCGGTGCGCGGGTTGAGATCATGACGCCAGACCGATCCTTTGCTCCCGAAGTTATGGCGATGAACCTCGTGCCCTACATGCGCAGCCTGCAGAAGCATGACGTCACCTTCACCGTGACCTTCCGGCTTGAATCGGTGCAGCGCGAGCCCGGTGGCGGTTTGCTGGCAACCGTTGGCAGCGACTACGGCGGCGTACGGAAGGAACGACGCGTTGACCAAGTGGTCGTCAACCACGGAACGCGCCCACTGGACGATTTGTATTTCGATTTGAAATCGCGCTCAGCCAACCAGGGTGCTGTCGATTACAAAGCCCTGATCGACGGGCAGCCCCAACCCGGCGGAAAGGCTGCGGCACATGGATTCCAGCTGTTCCGCATCGGCGACGCGGTGTCGGCGCGCAACACCCACGCGGCCATTTATGACGCGCTGCGCTTGATGAAAGACATCTAGACACCGTGAGTCAGCCCTTCGCGCACCTCTTTGCGCCCCTGAAGCTCGGGCATAAAACCTTGAAGAATCGGGTGGTGTTTGGCGCGCATACCGCCAACATGGCCGAGCAAGGCATTCCGGGCGCACGCCATCTGGGCTACTACCTGGAGCGGGCCATTGGCGGTGCCGCCATGATCGTCGTGGAACCGGTTCCGGTGCACGCCACGGCTGTGTTGACCCGTGGCAACATGCTGCCCGCCAGCGATGCCATCATCGAGCCGCTGAAAGTCATTACCGATACCTGCCACGCACACGATACGGTGATGATTCAGCAGCTGTACCACGTGGGGCAACACGGCGACTTTGACAATTCTTACCGCGCCGCGTGGTCGCCTTCCGGCCTGCCGTCGTACCACGACAGCGACGGCAGCCACCAGATGAGTGAAGCAGAGATTGAAGAGATCATCGAAAGTTTCGTGGCCGCCGCGCAGCGCTCCCAACAGGCCGGATTTGATGGCGTGGAGCTGTTTGGCGCCTATAACGGCCTTATCGAGCAGTTCTGGCTGCCCTGGTCCAACCGACGGACGGACCATTGGGGTGGCAGCCTGGATAACCGCATGCGTTTCACCGCAGAAATCATCAACCGCACCCGGTCCGTCGTTGGCGAACACTTCATCATCGGGCTGAATGCCAGCGTAGATACCGGCGTATCCATCGCGCTGCAGATTGACGCCCTGTGCGAGATTGCGCAGTGGCTGGACGAACGAAAGCTCATCGACTACATCAGCTGCGGCACGGGCGGCTATTTCAATTTCGCCGAGCTGATGCCAACCTTCCAGTTCGCCGACAAACTCGGCGCTCCGCTCGCCGAGGCCTTGAAGAAGGTCGTAACCCACGCGCGCGTGCAGGCCGAGAGCCACATCCGCACGCCGGAAAACGCCAACTATGTGGTGGCTTCTGGCCAGGCCGACATGGTGAGCATCGTACGCGGCCAAATTGCAGACCCGCACATGGCCAACAAGGCTCGTGCCGGGCAAGCCGACGATGTGCGCGGTTGCATCTCATGCAACCAGATGTGCTGGGGTCGGCGTTCACGCGACTACTGGATTTCATGCTTGGTGAATCCTTCTGCCGGGCGCGAGTTTGAGTGGGGTGGCGACCGGTTTACCCCGGCCGCGAAGACAAAGAAGATTCTTGTCGTAGGGGGTGGGCCCGCCGGCATGGAAGCCGCGCGAGTTGCCGCCGAACGCGGCCACAAGATTACACTAGCCGAGGCAGGCCCGCATTTGGGTGGCGCGTTTCGGCTCGCTGGCCAGCAGCCGCGCCGCGCACAGATTTCCGAGTTGATCGCCTGGTATGAGCGGCAACTTGAGCAGTTGGGCGTGACGGTTAAATTGAACACGCCAATGGATGCGGATGAGGTGCAAGCCTTTGGCGCTGACGACGTGGTGCTGGCCACCGGTTCCCAACCCGCTGGAACAGGCTTTCAGCGCCAGCTGCCACATCAATTGCGGTTACCCGGCGTTGACCTGCCCAACGTGTGGTCGATCGAAGACGTGATGGGACGCGCCGCCAAACCTGGCAAGCGGATCGTGCTGATTGACGACACAGGCGACTGGCGAGGCGGTGGCACGGCCTGGCACCTGGCCGAACTGGGCCACGACGTGACCATCGTGACCTCATGGCCCATGGTCGGATTCTGGATTCAGCGCACTGCTGGGGACGGCCAGCTGCGCAGCCGGCTCGCGCATCTCGGTACCCGCTGGTTGACGGAATCTGCAGTCACCGAGTGGCACGGTGACGGTGCTACCGTGCGCAATCTGCTGGATGGTAGCGAGCTTCGCCTGGATGCCGACGCACTGGTGCTGGCAACCACCAACGACGCGGACACGACGCTGGCAAACGATCTGGTGGCTCACCGCGTGGCAACCCACTCGGCTGGTGACAACGTGGCAGCACGACTTGCCGTGCACGCCATCTACGAAGGCCGCATGCTTGGCATGCAGTTGTAGTCTGACACCAGATGGGAGGTCTCTGCACATGAATATTCCCTTCTACTCGGCGGCTGATATTCAGCAACACCTGTCCTTCGGCGCGCTGGTTGCGCACTTGCGCGAGGGCCATCGCCAGCCCGCGCCTGCCGTTGACCGCATCTTGATGCTTCACCGCGATGCGGCCGGCACAGAGAACGGCTTTCTGATCTGGCCCGCATGGCAACATGAGCGCAACCTCGGTATCAAGATCGTCACCATTTTTCCCGACAACAAAACGGTTCCATCGGTGCAGGCGGTTTATGCCTTGTTTGATGGCAGCAACGGTGCACCGGTCGCGCTGATTGACGGTACCGAGATGACGTACTGGAAGACCGCCGCTGACTCCACGCTGGGCGCAGACTATCTGGCACGACACGATGCAAAGACGCTGCTGATGGTGGGCGCTGGCAGCCTCGCGCCTTATCTGATCCGCGCGTACCAGAGCATTCGCCCGGGCCTGGAGCGCATCCAGGTGTGGAACCGCACGGCAGAGAAGGCCAAGCAAGTGGTAAAAAACATCCAGAACACCCCTGCCGAATTGGCCCTGGACCTCGAGACAGCGGTGCGCACAGCCGACATCGTATGCTGCGCCACCAGCGGCACACATCCGTTGATCAGAGGCGAATGGCTCAAGTCAGGCGCGCACCTGGACCTGATTGGCGGCTACAAGGAAAACATGCGCGAGGCAGACGACGAGGCCGTTCGCCGGGCCAGCATTTTTGTAGATAGCCGTTGGTTCACCATAACGCACGTGGGAGACCTCTCGCAACCGATTGCGAGCGGCGTCATCACTGCTAACGATGTTCACGCAGACTTGTTCGAGCTTTGCTCCGGCCAGCATACCGGCAGGCGTAGCGCGACTGAGATCACGCTGTTTAAATGCGGTGGTGGTGCCCACCTGGATCTGATGACGGCCCAGCATATTCAAGCTGTCATGGCTGCGCAGAAATGAAAGGTCCGGTTTCCATCACAGCCGTGGGCACCGCTGGCCCCGACGCGCTCGTGATTGATTTTTCTGACGGTTCACAGGCCGAGTTCAATCTGTTCTGGCTGGCAGACAACTGCCCCGATGGATTTCATCCGCAAACCGGCGAGCGGCAGTTTGACTTGCTCTCCATGCCCGATGTGCCCGTGATAAAGAGCAAGAATATTCTGGCAAACGGCTGCGTCGAACTGCAGTGGGCACACGATGGGTCGACAAGCCATTTTTCGCCTGAATGGTTATTGGCTCATCGCCCGGGCGTGCGGCGGGACGACCCGGCAGGCATAGCGCCGGTATTGTGGACGCACAAGGACCTCCCCAACGGTCCGCCGCGCCATGCAGCGAGCACCATTTTGTCCAGCGACGCAGCGCTTGGTTCCTGGCTCACCGACACCCGGCGCTACGGTCTGACACTGGTTGATGGCATCCAGGGCGGCGGCGAAGCCAGCATGGCCATTGCGCGGCGCATCGGGTTTCTGCGTGAAACCAATTTCGGCCAAACCTTCGAAGTGATGAACAAGCCAGACCCCAACAACCTGGCCTACACCGCGCTGGCGTTGCCGCTTCACACCGATTTGACCAATCAGGAAACACCGCCAGGTTATCAGTTTTTGCACTGCATAGCCAATGACGCGGCGGGCGGAGGGTCGACTTTCGCAGACGGTTTTGCCATCGCCCAAGCCTTACGCGAAGCGGACGAGCAGGCTTTCCTGACGCTCGCAACGGTGTCGATACCATGCCGGTTTTTCGACAGTGACGTGGATATTCGCACCCGGCGCCCCGTCATCTCACTGGACGAAAACGGTGATGTGCATGAGATTGCCTACAACGCCCATCTGGTCGACTTGATCGATTTGCCAGCCGATACCGGCAACCGCTGGTACAAGGCTTACCGTGCCTTCATGCGCCTGACCCGCGACTCAACTTTTTGCATCAACTTCAGAATGGCGGCAAGTGAAATGGCCGCCTTCGACAACCGCCGCATCCTGCACGGGCGCGAAGCCTTCAACCCGGAAACTGGTGCGCGCCATTTGCATGGCTGCTATGTGGACCGTGTGGAGTTTGACAGCCGCCTACGCATGTTGGCGGCAACTCAATGAAGCGCTTGCCGTGAGCGGCAACCCCTATTTGCTATATTTTATATAGCTTAAAAAGCATAATACACGGGGGCTAAAGGCCACTTTCTTCATTAAATTCGCACTCAAGGCCTTTTTCCGCGGGCTGACGGTCAAGATTTCTTCAACGCCGCCGTTTCACGCGCCAGCTTGGTAATGACGGCCCAATCGCCCTTGGCCACGGCATCGGCTGGCACCAGCCATGAGCCACCCACGCACACCACATTGGACAGCGCCAGAAACTCAGGCGCATTTTGCAAGGTCACGCCGCCCGTGGGGCAAAACTTCACATCAAAAAACGGGCCACTCCAAGCTTTAAGCATAGCCGGGCCGCCGGCCTGCATGGCCGGAAAGAATTTCAGCTCGGTAAATCCGTCTTGTTGAGCCATCATGATTTCACTACCCGTGGCCACACCAGGCAATAGTGGCAGGCCAAGATCGCGGCAGGCCTGACCGATCAGCGGCGTATAGCCTGGGCTGACGGCAAAGCGCGCGCCAGCATTGGCAGCGGCTTTGGCGTCGGCCGGTGTGCGCACCGTACCGGCGCCCACAACGGCTTCGGGCACCACGTTGGCAATGGCTTCGATGCAGGCCAGTGCGCTGGGTGTGCGCAGGGTGACTTCCAGCATGCGGATGCCGCCGGACACGAGTGCGCGGGCCATGGGCACGGCGTGCGCCACGTCGTTGAGCACAATGACCGGTATGACCGGTGCGTCGTGCATCACCTGCAGGGCTGTAAATTTTTGAAGTGTGGTTGGCATGGGCGTGTGTCCTTGCTAATTTTGTTTGATTTACGTTTACAGCCAGCTGCAGGCCCCCGCCTCAGCGGTCAGTGCATTGCGGCGCATTCCAGCAAACAGCTCGCGGCCGATGCCGTGGCCATTCGCCTCGCCAAGCGCAAGCGGCATGGTGGCCAATTCACGGGCGGCCCACTTTGCGTCGGGCACCAAAACCTGCAGCGTGCCATTGGTGGCATTCAGGCGGATCACATCCCCGTCTTGGACCTTGGCTAGCGCGCCGCCCGCCAGTGCTTCTGGCGAGACGTGGATGGCCGCAGGCACTTTGCCGGAAGCACCGCTCATGCGACCATCGGTGACCAGCGCCACTTTGAAGCCCTTACCTTGCAGCACGGCAAGCGGCGGCGTAAGCTTGTGCAGTTCGGGCATGCCGTTGGCCTTGGGGCCCTGCCAACGCACCACAACCACCACATCGCGGTCCAGCTCACCCGCCGCAAATGCCTTATGCAAGGCGTCCTGGGAGTCAAACACGCGGGCTGGCGCCTCGACCACATGGCGATCGTCCGGCACGGCAGAAATCTTGATCACGCTGCGACCCAGGTTGCCCTTCAGGAGCTTTAGTCCCCCAGTGGCACTGAAAGGGTTGGAAGCCCCGCGCACCACGCTGTCATCTTTGCTGTCGCCAATGTCTTGCCAAGAAAGGCCGGGGTGACCCGGCTTGCCCGACCCGGCGTCTGACGCTATCGGCCAGCGCGTGTATTCGCGGATGCCCCCGTCGCGCGCAGTCAGCACGTCTTCGTGCATCAGCCCGGCGTCCAGCAGCTCGCGAATCACGAAGCCCGGCCCGCCTGCCGCCTGGAACTGGTTGACGTCAGCACTGCCGTTGGGGTACACGCGGCTGAGCAGGGGCACGGCATCTGACAAGGCAGAAAAATCGTCCCAGTCGATCACCAGCCCCGCGGCGCGGGCCACTGCCACCCAATGGATCAGGTGATTGGTGGAGCCGCCGGTTGCCAGCAACGCCACCATGGCGTTGACGATGCATCGCTCGTCCACCACGCGGCCAATCGGAGCAAAGCGCCTGTGCCGAGTGATGTTGAGCACCGTGCGCACGGCCTCACGCGTAAGCTCCTCACGCAATGAGGCGCCGGGGTTTATAAAGGCCGTGCCGGGCACGTGCAGGCCCATGGCTTCCAGAAGCATCTGGTTGCTGTTGGCGGTGCCATAAAAGGTGCAAGTACCCGCGCCGTGGTAGGCCGCGGACTCTGCCTGCAACAGTTCAGGGCGCCCAACCAGTCCTTGCGCGGCTTTCTCGCGGACCTTTGCTTTTTCGTTGTTTGGAAGCCCCGATGTCATGGGGCCGGCGGGTACAAACACGGTGGGCAAATGGCCAAAATGCAAAGCACCAATCAAGAGGCCGGGAACGATCTTGTCGCATACGCCCAGCATCAGCGCGGCGTCAAAAACATCATGGCTGAGGGATACCGCCGTGGACATGGCAATGACATCGCGCGAGAACAGGCTGAGTTCCATGCCCGGCGTGCCTTGCGTGACGCCGTCGCACATGGCGGGCACACCGCCCGCCACCTGCGCCGTAGCACCAAGCCGGCGCGCTTCGGCCTTCACGATGTCCGGGTAATTCTGAAACGGTGAATGGGCCGACAGCATGTCGTTATAAGCTGTAACGATGCCGATGTTTGGCGCCTTTTCCGCCACT
>JAHEBY010000099.1 GCA_024642025.1 Comamonadaceae bacterium
GGAAGGCTGAGGAGTGAACGATGCGGTCGCGGTCACGCTGAAACTCGGTCCGTGTGGGCGCTGACGGCTCTGCATGGCGCCGGCCACGGCTTTGCTCCGGATTGCACGCGTAATTGGCCAAAAGCATAATTTTTAAGGCGAAATGGGCCCTTAGCCCCCGTCAGTTATGTGCTTATAGCTATATTTATAGTAGCATTTTAGCGGCAACAGCTGTCGATCACATCGCGCACCAACGCATCTGGCGCGCTTTGCACTGCAGCGTGCCCAGGGCCGTTGATCACGACAAACTTGATCTCGCCGGCCTCGGCCTTCTTGTCCACCCGCATCAATTCGAGGTATCGCTCAGCATTGTTCTGTGGAGACAACACCGGGCCGACGATTGGGATCCCCGCACGCTTGATGAGTCGTGTCAGCCGCTCCACGAATGCACTGTCTATCAACCCTAGTCGACGTGACAACTCCGCGGCCATGACCATGCCACAGCCAACCGCCTCACCATGCAACCACTTGCCGTAGCCCATGCCCGCCTCTATGGCGTGGCCAAAGGTATGCCCGAAGTTCAAAATGGCCCGCAAGCCCGCTTCGCGCTCATCCTGCCCGACCACCCTGGCCTTGATTTCGCAACTGCGTTTGACTGCATGCGCCAAAGCGACAGGGTTGCGCGCCATCAAGGCGTCGAGGTTCTCGTCTATCCAGTCCAGAAAGGCCGTGTCGGCGATCGGGCCATACTTGATGACTTCGGCGAGGCCCGCGCTGAGCTCCCGCTCGGGCAATGTTTTCAGCGTGTCCAGATCGCAAACCACCAACGCGGGCTGGTAGAAGGCGCCAATCATGTTTTTGCCAAGCGGGTGGTTGATGGCAGTCTTGCCGCCCACCGACGAGTCCACCTGTGCGAGCAAGGTCGTGGGTACCTGCACGAACGGCACGCCGCGCATGTAGCTAGCGGCGGCAAAACCCGTCATGTCGCCCACAACGCCACCACCCAATGCAAACAGCACCGTCTTGCGATCGCACTGCTGGCCAAGCAGCGCGTCAAAAATAAGGTTCAGCGTTTGCCAATTTTTGTGCGCCTCTCCGTCGGGCAACGTCACCAGGTGGACGTTTTTGAAACGGGCAGTCAGCGCACTTTTAAGACCCTGCGCATAGAGCGGTGCAACTGTCGTGTTGCTGACGATAAGCGCGGTCGTAGCGCGCCCAATGGCAGCGTACGTCTGCGGATCATCGAACAACGCAGAGCCGATCCGTATCGGGTAGCTGCGATCGGAGGTGTCACTGCCCAGGCGGATTGAAACAGTTTGAGTTTCAGGCGCACTGCCATGCGCGATCGAAGACACGTTCGCAGTTACTTTTGGAGAATTCATAACCCTGCAGTTTAGAGCTTTGCGGTTAGCAGGCCTAGACAGGTCAGGTTGGTGGCAATATGTCCAGGTCCGAAACTGACTGACCAAGGCGCCTTAATTCGAGACTTCAGGGCGAGAGGAGTGCTCAGCTGTTGGTAGCACGCCTGCCAGTTCCAACTGCATGATGATCATGTTGATCAGCGTCGCCACGGAAGGTCGACCGGTTTCGA
This sequence comes from Comamonadaceae bacterium, assembly GCA_024642025.1. Classification (GTDB taxonomy): domain Bacteria; phylum Pseudomonadota; class Gammaproteobacteria; order Burkholderiales; family Burkholderiaceae_C; genus Egaibacter. The sequence continues at coordinate 1,571 of JAHEBY010000099.1, forward strand.
GCACATAGTGGGCGGTTTCACGATATAGCGGATCACGCACAGCAAATAGATCGCGCAGTCGAGTCAGTGGATCAGCCACCTGGAGCAGCGGGCGATTCACATCGTGCCGCAGTCGCCTGAAAAGCTCGTCTGGCGTTGATTTGAGGTATATAACCTTGCCCCGCTCGTGCAAATGTTGGCGGTTAGCCGGACGCAATACAGCGCCGCCGCCAGTAGACAAAACAACTTGAGGCTTCAGGGTGAGTTCGTCGATGACTGACTCTTCGACGTCGCGGAAGGCTTCTTCGCCCTCACGCTCAAAATACTCGCGAATGGAACACCCCAACCGTGCCTCGATGGCGTGATCGGAGTCGAGGCAAGGAAGCTGCAGCCGCCGCGCCAAGTGGCGCCCGACGGTTGATTTACCCGAACCGGGCAAGCCCACTAAGGAGATGATCAAGTTAAAACCACACAGAAAGACAAGCTACCAAGATGGCCAACCCAAGGTAGGTCGCCCGAAGCGCCGAATCCGTCAGGGGCATCAACGCGTGGCTAGTTTAAGGCATTCTCTGACGAGACGACCAATCGAATGCATGCAAGTGGGGTGATCCGAACGAAGCCCTCACGGGCTGTCAGGCGCTCGCAACCGTCAAAGTCAAAACACCCACAGGCCGTTCAGCAACTGTCAGCCCCGGCGGGCTTGACAGTCGACGCGTCGCACAGGTGTTAGCGGGTTGCGCTTCGTTCAGCGATCACTTTTGGCGTGATGAACACCAACATTTCCTGCTTGTTGGCCACTTTGGATCGCGTTTTGAACAAGTTGCCCACGCCAGGCAGGTCACCCAAAAACGGAACCTTGGTCTCACTGTCGGTATCCGTCAATTCGAAAATGCCGCCAATGACCACTGTGCCGCCATTCTCGACCAGCACTTGCGTCTGGATGTGTTTGGTATTAATGGCAAAGCCCGCAGCTGTGGCTTGCCCCACGGTGTCTTTGTTCACATCAAGCGACAGGATGATGTTGCCTTCAGGAGTAATCTGAGGCGTAACCTCCAGCTTTAAATTTGCTTTGCGAAAGGCAATCGATGTTGCGCCACTAGAAGTGGCAACCTGATAGGGCAACTCGGTACCTTGCTCGATAAGCGCCTTGATTTGATCAGCAGTCACCACACGCGGGCTCGAGACCACACGACCCTTACCATCCGCTTCCAGCGCCTGAATTTCAAGGTTCAGGAAGTTGCTCTTTGCCGAGTTAAAAAGGGAAATGGCGAAACCAGCAGGACCATAACCACCTTGCCCCACGGCAGGCAAGTTCACAAAACTCCCAGATGTTGTACCCGCAGAGCCGGAGGCGTAGCTTGAGCCAAAACTGACGCTGCTATTTGAGGAGATGCCTCCCCCAAGACGCACACCAAGCGATTTACCAAACGTGTCTGAGGCTTCAACAATTCTTGCCTCGATCAGAACTTGGCGAACGGGTATGTCCAGTTTGGCAATCAATTGCTCGACCTGCTCGAGCTTGCTGGCGATGTCTGTGACAAAAAGTTGATTCGTGCGTGACTCGGCAATGACGCTGCCCCGGGGACTCAGAAGGCGCGACCCGCTGGAGGTCACGGATCCAGAGGAACCCGATGAGCTCGTTGCACCTGAGCCAGATGAAGTCAATTGACTGGCAACGTCAGCCGCCTTCGTGTAGTTCATCTGGAACGACTGTGTGCGCAATGGCTCCAGGTTTTGAAGCGCCTGGACGGACTCAAGCTCCAACTTCTCTTTAGCGGTAATTTCGTCTTTAGGTGCAATCCAGAGTACGTTGCCACTCTTGCGCATACCGAGGCCCTTGGCCTGCAGAATGATATCAAGCGCTTGATCCCAGGGAACGTCCTGCAGCCGCAAGGTTACCGCGCCATTGACGGAATCAGACGTGATGATGTTGAAATTGGTGAAGTCGGCAATGACCTGCAACAGGGAGCGAACCTCAATATTCTGAAAATTCAGCGACAGCTTCTGTCCGTTGTAGCCCGGACCCTGAGTGAGTTTGGTTGTGTCGACCTTTTGCGGAGTGACTTCGACAACAAATTGATCGTCGCTCTGATAGGCACTATGAATCCACAAGCCTTTGGGTTCAATGACCATTCGTACGCGGTCCCCCGTCTGGAAGGTCGTCACTGTCTGCACAGGCGTACCGAAGTCGGTAACGTCCAGGCGTCTGCGAAGGCCCTCTGGCAAGGTTGATTTCATGAATTCGACCACAAGGGTCTGACCCTGTTGGCGTATGTCCACTCCCACCTGATTGTTCGGCAGGCCAACAACAATCTTGCCTGAGCCTTCAGGGCCGCGACGGAAGTCAAGGTCTTTGATGGGAAGCGTATCGCGATTCTGGTTTTCGGCAAATACGCCAGATGAGGCAGCAGCAACAGGCGCAGACCCAGCGACCGAGTCCAACACCACCAGCAATGATTTACCTTGAATTTGCGCCTTATACGCAGTGGCCCTCTTGAGATTCAAGACGACACGGGTTCGGTCTCCTGCCTGAACAACACTAACAGATGTCAGGTTGCCCTGATTTACATCTACGGTTGAACGACCCATTGCGCTGGATATTCCAGGGAAGTCCAGTGCGATGCGGGCAGGAGACTGAATCGTGAACCCAGTAGGTAAGGTCGTCAATTCCTTCGACAAATCAATGCGTACGACTTCACTGCCACCGGAGACCGAGCCAGAGACGGCCTCGATTGCTGTCTGTGCGTGCGTGGCAAACGATGCAAAAAGCAAAGTTGCAGCAACCGCCAAGTGTTGAACACTACGCATCCCGCCAAAACCAAATTGGTTGTTCATTTTTTTCCCTCTTGCAGCTGCAACGTAGCTGAACGTTCAATCCACTCACCTATTGCATCCTGCACAATTTCGCGCAAGGTCACTTCGGTTTCATTAATTTTGACAACCCGCCCGTAGTTTTGGCCCAGATAGTTTCCCGGCCGAACCTGATAAAGCAGTCGATCAACTTTGACCAATGCAACAGGCTCGCCAGCGCGAACCATACTGCCAACGAGCGCCATGGAGTCCAGCGGGAACGCTTCCAGCGGCTCCTTTCGTCGCGCCAGCTCGGGCGCCACCAGCGCGCCGTTTGCCGCAACTTGCGAAGAGTCCCGACGCAATGCCTGCGTCAACTTGTCACGGCTAAAAGGCTCCACCGCTCCCACCTGCTTGTAACTCTCGGGCTTGAACAATTTAGGCTCTGGAATTGGGACAACTTTTGGCTTGGTCTGCGCTTTTTGCTCTGCCATCCACTGCAGCAGGTCATTTTCTTCAGAGCCCATACAAGCGGAGATGATGACGGCGCATGTAACAAATACGCCGAGACGAATCGCCATCATTTTTTCACTCCAGCAGGTGCCACTGCTTTGCGCTGGGCTGCAACTTCCCCAGAATCCAGATAGCGAAATGTCTTGGCCGTCGAATCCAATGTCAAAGTCCCATCAGGTCGAGGCGCAATGGAGAGATTGTTCAATGTCACGATTCGGGACAGATTCGCAATATCTGAGGCAAATGAGCCGATATCGTGGTACTTGCCGACTACCCTCAAGGTGATTGGCAGTTCCGCGTAATATTCTTTAACGGCCACCTGACCAGGTTTGAACAAATCGAACTGGAGGCTCCGCCCTAAGCCCGCCTGGTTGATGTCAGATAGCAAAGCGTCCATTTCTGCTTTGCTCGGCAACTGCTTTTCGAGCTGCGTAACGTATTGCAAAACCTGCTCGCGCTGCTTCTTCAACTCCTCAAGATTGACCGCCTTAGCCAATTTGAACTTGTAGTCGTCCTTCAATTTCACTTCGGTCGCCTGCTCCGCCTCAAGTTCCACCTGGTAGGAATCAAGCCACAGAAACCACAATGCCGTCACAATCGCGGCCGCGACAAATATGAACATCAGGTACCGTGGCAGCGCGGGCCAACGGGAAGGATCTTTACTGTCCAACCCGCGAAACTGACTTACAAGTTTCTCCTGAAGTGCGGGCAACTCATTAAGAATGGAAGAATTGTTAGCCATAACTTGGGGCCTGTTAGTTCTTGACCGGGACCGCAGATGAGCCTGCCACGGACGGCACAGCAGCCGCCACGCCACCAGAGGCCGCGGCTTGGGCAGCTTTCTCAGCTTCGCTGGCACGCAACAATTTGACCCGGATCGTAAAGTTCCCAACGCGTTTTTGCTCACGCGCGCTCAGTGCCACGTTCCCGGCCACGATTTCGACCAGATCGGGCTTGGCAAACCACGGAGTGTTATTACCCAAGTTCCGCAGTAATTCGGCCACCCGCTCGTTTGACTGAGCTACGCCGGTCAAAGTGACCGATTGGTTCTCCTGCTTCATACTGGAAATATAAACGCCATCAGGCAACTGCTTTACCAACTCGGTCAGCAAATGGACCGGTATATTTCGGTCCGCCTGCAGATCTTCAACCGCCTGCTGGCGGGCCCGCAGTCCGGCAATTTCAGCTTCCAGCGCCGCAATATCCTTGATCTGAACTTCCAGCTTCTTGATTTCACTCGTCAGAAAATTATTCTTCGCTTGCTGAGATGAAATCTGGGCCTGGTACCAAAGGAATATGCCGCCGGCAATCAGACCACCGATCAACGCGGACGCGCTGAGAGAAAGATTGAATACATCCCGCCTGCGCTTACGTGCGGCTTCTCTGTGAGGTAATAGGTTGATCAGTATCACGCTGAAAACCTCCTCAATGCCAACCCGCATGAGGTGAGATAGGAGGGCGCTTCACGAGTCATTTTTTTCAGTCGCACCCCTGAACCCATCTCCATTCCGTCGAAAGGGTCGACCAGGGAGCACGGGAAAGACGTCTGGTTGGTGACTGCCGCCGTCAGGCCGGGAAGCGCCGATGAGCCGCCCGCCAGCATGATGTAGTCGACCTTATTGTGTGGGGTGCTGGTAAAGAAAAACTGCAGCGCTCGCCCAATTTCCTGGACCATTGTGTCGACGAAGGGTCGCAAGACACTTGATTCGTAATCATCCGGCAGGTCACCGTTTCGCTTCTTGCTTTCTGCCTCTTCCAGAGAGAATCCATACTGTCGGACTATCAGCTGCGTGAGCTGTGCACCGCCGAAAGCTTGATCCCGGTCATACAAAACCTCTTCGTCGCGAATGACCTGCATGCTCGTCGTCATGGCGCCAACTTCAAAAAGGGCAACAATGGCGCCTACCCCCTGACCCGGAAGATTTTCGATCAGCCTGCTGGTTGCAAGACGCGAAGCGTAGGACTCAACGTCAACAATTACGGGCTTGAGACCAGCCGCCTCAGCCAGACCCTGGATATCCTGCACCTTTTCCCGACGGGAAGCTGCAATCAAAACATCCAGATCTCCGCCTGACGAGGCGCTCGGGCCTACGACGCAAAAATCCAGGCTGACCTCATCCAGAGGGAATGGAATGTACTGATTGGCTTCGGTCTCGACTTGAGACTCCAGCTCCAAATCGCTCAATCCACCTGGTAGAACGATTTTTTTCGTAATCACCGCCGACGGCGGCAACGCCATGGCTACATTCTTAACTTTGGTTCCGCTTTTCTTGACCAACCGGCGAACCGCCTCAGCCACTTCGTCAAATTTCTCTATATTTCCGTCGGTAACCCAGCCACGCTCAAGTGGCTCCATGGCACATCGCTCGAGAACCAGCGCACCAGCTTTGTTTCGACCCAACTCAACCAGTTTGACGCTGGACGAACTGATGTCCAAACCCAACATGGGAGCCGGCTGGCGGCTAAACAACGACCCCAAAGAGTTCAAGACTATCCCCTGAAACAAGCCGATTGAGAATCAGCGAAACTTAAGACTTCACATGAATGCTATCAGTAAGCCCCTTGTCCCGCAAAGACATTTTCCAGAAATGCATGTCTGGACCGTTGTCAAAAGCCGACGATTCAGGTCGTCAGTATGCTCGCCAAGACCGTCTGTCTGTCGAACGATGCCGGTCACGCCAAAATCCGAGCAACCAATCCGTCAGATCGCTTTGACAACTCATTTCTATAATAGAGGCGTGACCTTCACTGGGTTTCTATGTCTTCCCCTCCCGAACAAAAAACCCCAACGTCAAAAAGCATGCACTGGCTAATGCGCGGATTCCTCTGGATTGCCGGGTTAGCGACGGCTGGCGTAGCCTCAGTTTTGATCATGGTTGGGCTTGCCCTGGCGGTAGCCTTTCCCAATCTGCCCGACATCTCGGACTTGTCAGACTATCGGCCCAAGCTGCCCTTGCGGGTTTTCACAGCGGACGATGTATTGATCGGCGAGTTTGGAGAGGAGCGGCGCAGCCTGACCCCACTAAAAGAAATTCCAAAGGTCATGATCGATGCTGTTCTGGCCATTGAAGACGCGCGATTTTATGAGCATGGTGGAGTGGATTACAAAGGCGTATTGAGGGCCGCGCTCGCCAACTTGAAAAATGCGAAAAGCCAGGGTGCGTCGACCATCACCATGCAGGTGGCCCGCAATGTCTACCTGTCATCAGAAAAAACGTTCACCAGAAAAATCTACGAGATTTTGCTGACTTTCAAGCTGGAACACCTGTTGTCGAAAGACCAGATTCTCGAAATCTACATGAATCAGATTTTTCTGGGTAACCGGGCCTATGGCTTTTCGGCTGCCGCAAGCACTTATTTTGACAAGCCGTTGAAAGACATTTCAATCGCCGAGGCAGCAATGCTTGCGGGCTTGCCAAAAGCACCGTCAGCCTATAACCCGATCAGCAACCCCAAACGGGCCCGGGCGCGACAACTGCACATCATTGACCGAATGCTAGAAAACGGGTTCATAACCAGTGCTCA
>JAHEBY010000100.1 GCA_024642025.1 Comamonadaceae bacterium
ACTGAGCTTGCCCAGCACGATCTTGTTGGCGCTCCAGCCCACATCCTCGGCACGCATGATCTCGTAGGTATCGCGCGCCTTGAGCACCCCGTCTTGATGGATGCCTGAGGCATGGGCAAAGGCGTTTGCACCAACAACCGCCTTGTTCGGCTGCACGACAAATCCGGTGGTTTGGCTAACCATGCGGCTGGCGGCCAATATGTGCTGGGTGTCAATACGGGTCTCAAGCTGGAAATAGTCCTTGCGCGTTTTCACCGCCATGACAATTTCTTCGAGTGAGCAATTTCCGGCACGCTCCCCCAAGCCATTGATGGTGCATTCAACCTGCCGCGCGCCACCAATCTTCACACCGGCGAGTGAATTGGCAACAGCCATGCCCAGATCGTTATGGCAATGCACCGACCATACGGCCTTGTCACTATTGGGAATGCGCTCGCGCAGGTCCCGAATGAAGTTGCCATACAACTCGGGCACCGCATAGCCCACGGTGTCAGGCACGTTAATGGTGGTCGCGCCTTCGGCGATAACCGCCTCCAGCACACGGCACAAAAAATCGGGCTCTGAGCGGTAGCCATCTTCAGGGCTGAATTCGATGTCTGCCATCAGGTTTCGTGCGAAGCGCACGGACTGCTTCGCCTGCTCAAAAACCTGATCAGGCGTCATCCGCAGCTTCTTCTCCATATGCAGCGGGCTAGTGGCCAGAAAGAGGTGCAAGCGACCCGACTCTGCAGGTTTCAGGGCCTCTGCCGCGCGCGAGACATCGCGGTCATTGGCGCGAGCGAGCGAACAAACCGTAGACTCCTTGATCGCCTCTGCTATCGCCCGTACGCATTCAAAATCTCCGTTGGAACTTGCCGCAAAACCGGCCTCAATCACATCAACTTTCAGCCGTTCAAGCTGGCGCGCAATGCGCAGCTTTTCATCGCGTGTCATGGATGCGCCGGGGGATTGCTCGCCGTCGCGCAACGTGGTGTCAAAAATAACGAGTTTGTCGGTCATGTTGTGCTCCTGATCTGAAAGATTTCGATACGGGCGAGGCCCGGTTTTTTTGCATGCTGCAGGCCCAACAGAATGGTCGGCAGCAGGGCGGGATGCTTGAGTACTGGTTGTTTCAACATGGTCATTCCTTCATATTCATTCAGTCATCACAAAAAAACTGCAACCCAAAAGAAAACGGCCCGTTGCAGTTAGCAGACGGGCCGTTTGAGGGGTATACGCGTGCGCTACCGACTCCGCCCGTGAGCGATTAGTAGTAGTGCCAGCGAAATGAACTTCATGGAGACAATGTAGCACAAGATTTGATTGCTCGTGCAAGCGCAGACCCAATGTTGTAGTGCCGGCACGTCATTTGTGCAATCCGCGCTCCTCGGGCTCATCGGTTGATGTGCTGATGACGCTGGTTGGTTGGCCCTTGGTTTTACGCCAGATATACACCGCATAACCACTGAATCCATAGGTCACAAAGACCAGAAAAATCACCGTTGGCGGATCAATGTTGATCACCGCAATAACCAATGCGATCAACACAATGACGGCGAAAGGCACGCTGCGCTTCATGCTGATGTCCTTGAAGCTGTAAAACGGCACATTGGTGACCATGGTCAACCCGGCATACAGCGCCAGGGCAAACATGATCCAGGAGATGCGCACACCCCACAATGCATCCGGACCAGATACCCCAGCCTCGGTCATCAGCCAGATGAATCCAGCAATGAGCGCGGCGGCAGCGGGCGATGGCAGGCCCTGAAAATAGCGTTTATCGACGACTGCGGTATTGACATTGAACCGAGCCAACCTGAGTGCCGCGCAAGCGCAATATACAAATGCGGCTACCCAGCCCCACCGACCCAGACCTTTCAACGCCCAGATATAGGAAATGAGCGCAGGCGCGGCACCAAAAGACACCATGTCAGACAGCGAATCCATCTGCTCACCGAACGCACTTTGCGTATTGGTCATTCGAGCCACACGGCCATCCAGGCTATCGAGCACCATAGCCCAGAATACCCCATAGGCTGCCATGTCAAACCGCCCGTTCACGGCCATGACCACGGCATAAAAGCCGCCGAAAAGCGCAGCCAAGGTGAAGAGGTTAGGCAGGATGTAGATGCCTTTTCTGCGCTTCCTCGTCACGACTGGCTCCACCTCTCCAAACTCCGAATCAGTTTTATCAACATCATTCATACGATCAACCTCATGTTCTACTGATTGCGTGTTGCAAGTTGAACCGGTATCAGACGATTCAACTTATGGAAAGTGTAAAGCGCAACCGCTTGATTGAGAAACATCTCACAAAATGAAAAAGGCCACTTACGTGGCCCTTTTCTATCCGGAACATACACGCAATCAATTGCGGGTCTGGTCCACCAGTTTGTTCTTCGCAATCCAGGGCATCATGGCGCGCAACTTGGCGCCCACAACCTCAATTTGGTGCTCTGAATTCAGACGACGCCTGCTGATGAGTGTTGGCGCACCTGCCTTATTCTCCAAAATGAAGCTCTTGGCATATTCTCCGGTCTGAATGTCTTTCAGGCACTGCTTCATAACCTTTTTGGTTTCATCCGTAACAATACGCGGGCCGGTGACGTATTCGCCATACTCTGCGTTGTTGGAGATGGAGTAATTCATGTTGGCAATGCCGCCCTCATAAATCATGTCCACAATGAGCTTGAGCTCGTGCAGGCATTCAAAATACGCCATCTCCGGCGCGTATCCAGCTTCCACCAGGGTTTCAAAACCAGCCTTGATGAGCTCAACCGTTCCACCGCACAACACGGCTTGCTCGCCGAACAGATCGGTCTCGGTTTCTTCACGGAAGTTGGTCTCGATAATGCCGGCCTTGCCACCACCGTTGGCCATCGAGTAAGACAGAGCCATTTGCAACGACTTGCCAGACTTGTCCTGGTGCACAGCCACCAGATGGGGCACGCCGCCACCCTGAGCGTAGGTGCCGCGCACGGTGTGGCCGGGTGCCTTCGGAGCAACCATCCAAACGTCCAGATCGGCGCGCGGTGTCACCAGACCGTAATGGACGTTGAAGCCGTGTGCAAATACCAATGCAGCACCTTGCTTGATGTTGGGTTCCACATCGTTCTTGTAGACCACGCCAATCTGCTCGTCTGGCAGCAGGATCATCACAACGTCCGCAGCCTTGACTGCATCAGCCACTTCAGCAACTTTAAGGCCCGCCTTGCCGACCTTGTCCCAGGAAGCTCCACCCTTGCGCAGACCCACCACAACCTTGACGCCGCTGTCGTTCAGATTCTGCGCGTGGGCATGGCCCTGGCTACCGTAGCCAATGATGGCAACCGTTTTGCCCTTGATGAGGCTCAGGTCACAGTCCTTGTCATAAAACACTTTCACTTTTCGTCTCCTTGATAAAACATGATGTCGATCGGATCAAACTCGCAAGATACGCTCGCCGCGGCCTATCCCGCTCGAGCCGGTGCGTACGGTTTCCAGAATGGCGCCCCGTTCAATGGCTTCCAGAAACGCGTCATTTTTTGACTGGTCCCCGGTAAGCTCGATGGTGTAACTTTTTTCGGTCACGTCGATGATGCGGCCGCGAAAGATATCGGCCATGCGCTTCATCTCTTCGCGCTCCTTGCCGACAGCGCGCACCTTGACCATCATCAACTCGCGCTCGGTGTAGGCGCCTTCGGTCAGGTCGACCACCTTCACCACCTCGATCAGCCGGTTCAAATGCTTGGTGATCTGCTCGATGACGTCGTCCGAGCCAGAGGTTTGAATGGTCATTCGCGATAGCGTGGGGTCTTCAGTGGGCGCCACGGTCAGCGATTCGATGTTGTAGCCGCGGGCCGAAAACAGCCCAACCACGCGGGAAAGGGCGCCAGCCTCGTTTTCCAGCAATACTGCAATGATGTGTTTCATATTGGCAGACTCCTCTTTTCGTTGCCCTCCCCCGCACACGGTAATGTGCAGGCTTGGCAGACAATAGAATCGTCAGGTTCAGGTTGATAAACGCTATATTTAATATAGCTACTAGATCATATTATACGGGGGCTAAAGGCCTAATTGTTGTTAAATTTCACGGGATGAATCAAAGATCCTCACTACCGAGCAACATTTCGGTAATGCCCATCCCGGCCTTGACCATCGGAAACACATTTTCGGTCGGGTCGGTACGGAAATCCATGAACACGGTGCGATCCTTGAGTTTGCGGGCTTCGCGCAGCGCAGGCTCCACGTCGCCAGGCTTTTCGATCAGCATGCCGACGTGCCCGTAGGCCTCGGCCAGTTTCACGAAGTTGGGCAAGGCGTCCATATAGCTGTGGCTATAACGGCCCTCGTAATCAATCTCCTGCCACTGGCGCACCATACCGAGGTAGCGATTGTTCAGCGACACGATCTTGATGGGCGTGTTGTATTGCAGGCAGGTTGAAAGCTCCTGAATACACATTTGCACCGAACCTTCGCCTGTTACGCAAAACACTTCGGCTTCGGGCTTGGCCAGCTTGATGCCCATGGCGTAGGGAATGCCGACGCCCATGGTGCCCAAGCCACCCGAATTGATCCACCGGCGCGGCTCGTCAAAACGGTAGTATTGAGCCGCCCACATCTGGTGCTGGCCCACGTCCGAGGTGATGTAGGTTTCTACATCCTTGGTCATGTTCCAGAGCGTCTCCACCACATATTGCGGCTTGATGACGTCGCCCTTGCCGTGGTCGTATTTCAGACAGTTTTTTTTCCGCCAGCCGTCAATGGTTTCCCACCATTGGCCCAGAGCGCCTGCGTCAGGCTTGGCACTACCTTCTTTGATCATCGCGATCATTTCCAGCAGCACGTCTTTGACATCGCCAACGATCGGAATATCAACCTTGACTCGCTTGGAGATGCTGCTCGGGTCGATGTCGATATGGATGATCTTGCGCTCGTTTTGCGCGAAGTGCTTGGGATTGCCAATCACGCGGTCATCAAAACGTGCCCCGACAGCCAGCAACACATCGCAGTTTTGCATGGCGTTGTTGGCCTCAACCGTGCCGTGCATGCCCAGCATGCCCAGGAACTTGCGGTCGCTCGCCGGGTACGCACCCAAGCCCATCAGGGTGTTGGTGCATGGGTAACCCAGCATATCCACCAAGGTGCGCAGTTCGCCTGACGCATTGCTCAGCAACACGCCACCACCCGTGTAGATGTAGGGCCGCTTCGCGGCCAGCAGCAATTGCAGCGCCTTGCGGATCTGCCCGCCATGCCCCTTGCGAACCGGGTTGTAAGAACGCATTTCCAGCGACGTTGGGTACCCTGCATAAGGGACCTTCTTGAAAGAAACGTCTTTTGGAATGTCCACCACAACCGGCCCGGGGCGCCCGGTGCGTGCGATGTGGAACGCTTTTTTCATCACTTCGGCCAGGTCACGAGCGTCCTTCACCAGAAAGTTGTGTTTGACGATGGGCCGCGTGATGCCAACGGTGTCACATTCCTGGAAGGCGTCCAGGCCAATGGCATGGGTTGGCACTTGCCCGGTCACGATGACCATCGGAATGCTATCCATATAGGCGGTCGCAATGCCCGTGATCGCGTTGGTGACGCCGGGCCCCGACGTGACCAGCGCCACGCCCACATCACCGGTGGCACGCGCGTAGCCGTCGGCCGCATGCACTGCAGCCTGCTCATGGCGCACCAGCACGTGCTGGATGGTGTCCTGTTTGTAGAACGCGTCGTAAATGTGCAGTACCGCGCCACCCGGGTAACCCCAGACGTATTTGACGCCTTCAGCCTGCAGTGCCTTGACCAGAACCTCGGCACCGCGCAGCTCGGGGGGATGGGCGCCTTCAGACGCGGATTGAGCCGCCGACGCTGCCGCAGCGGCTGAAGTGATTTCAGCTTTGGATATTTCCATGATGATAAACCTTTGTGAATTTCTCTAACGAAAAACCTTGGGTGCTTCTTCACAGGCTCTTGTGGAACCGTGTCGAAACTTGAGGCCAAAGCCATGGGCGCACTGAGTGTTGCACCGAGCCGTGACCCGTTTGCCTTTTTTGACGAACAACCAAGATTATCGCACTCCAGCGCCTCAAATGAAGCGTCCAAGCTCGAAATATCACTGCCTTGGTGCCATAATTTGTAATCAAAGACCTCCGAGAGGCCGCTGAACTTCCAGAAAACATGGAAGAAAACCACCTATAGCCCCGACGGCTCGTCTGATTTGGCCACCGAACAAGAACTCTCCGATTTCCTGAAAAGCGTCGAAAAGCGAGCCTTCAAGCGCTCTGTCTATCACGTCCGGAACGAGGAATCTGCGCTGGACATCGTTCAGGACAGCATGATGAAGCTGGCTGAGAGTTATGGCGACAAGCCCGCCGCCGAATTGCCCATGCTGTTCCAGCGGATTCTGGCCAATTGCACGCTGGACTGGTTCCGGCGCCAGAAAACGCGCAATGCACTGTTTTCGAACTTGAGTGACTTTGAATCCCCGGGCGAGGATGGGGAATTCGATCTGCTGGAGAATTTGAGCGCGGCTGGCAACAGTGAGCAGACTGAGAGCGCCCAGAGCGCGACCGAGCGAGCGCAGATATTCCGGGAGATAGAAATTGAGATTCAAGAACTGCCAGGCCGTCAACGGGAAGCCTTCCTGATGCGTTACTGGGAGGAGCTGGACGTGGCGGAAACCGCCGAAGCCATGGGATGCTCAGAGGGCAGTGTCAAAACGCACTGCTCGAGGGCTATTCAGGCTCTTGGCAAGGCGCTCAAAGCCAAGGGAATCACACTATGACGAATTCATACCTACACAACAACGACATTCTGCAGGATCGTTTTGGCCTCAAGGTGGCTGCGCTCCTGTCTGATGCTGCCGACGACCTGCCACACGACATCACCGAGCGCCTGCGCGCTGCCCGCCATCAGGCCCTTGCCAAACGGAAAATTCTCAAAACCAGAACAGCGTCCAGCGTAGTTCCCTCGGGTGGTTCGGCCGCCCTCACCTACGGCGATGAAGGCCTGAACTGGTGGAGCAGTATGGCGTCCGCCTTGCCTTTGATTGCCCTGGTTGTAGGCCTGTTTGCCATCAGCAACGTGATGGACAGGGACTCCGCCCAGGAAATTGCCAAGGTAGATACAGCCTTGCTGGCCGATGACCTGCCACCAGCCGCGTACGCCGACCCGGGTTTCCTGCAGTTCCTCAAAGCCGGGCAGAATCTGGGTCGATAGGTTTTCCGTAGCCAGCCCTTGCCATGACGTTGAATCACCCGCTCCGGGCGGCGACCCTCGTACTTTGTCTTTTTCTACAGGCCCTGGCTGTCATGGCGCAGCCTGCCAAAACGCCGAGCACAGCCTCTAACGTGTCTGCTGGCCCCCAATGGGCGGACCTCAGCGCTGCCCAGCAGGCCTCGCTGGCCCCACTGGCTGGCAGTTGGAGCAGCATCGGCACGCCCCAAAAGCAGAAATGGATTGAGGCTTCAAAGCGTTTCGCAAGCTTGCCACCAGCCGAGCAGGCCAGATTGCGCAGTCGCATGACCGAATGGGCTGGCATGAGCACCGCACAGCGCAACCAGGCGCGCTTGAACTTCGCGGAAACCAAACAACTGACGCCTGAACAAAAGAAAAGCCAATGGGAGGCCTATCAGGCCTTGACCCCTTTGGAGAAACAGCGACTTGCCTCAGGCGCTCCAGCGAAGCCCGCCGGAGCGGCTCTGGCCGTAACGCCCGCCCCCAAGCAGCTGGCGACCGTACCGCCGTCCCGATCAGAACTTAAGGGCCCGAGCCTCTTGAAAAAGCGGAAGTTACCCGCTGCCGCAGAAAGCGGAGCCGCGCCGACTGCCCCGTCGACCGGCATTCAGTAGGGTACTCGTCGCCGTATTTTCACCTCCGCAGACATCGTCAACAAAATCCTTAGTGCCTTTTAGCCCCTCAGCCCCCGTCAAACCTGCTCAACCCGCTACTCATTTTATAGCGCCATCGCTTGCGCGGCGCATGGCCTGCTGGGTTTACGAAGGCATGCTAATGTTCGGTGTCGTTTTTCTGGCCGGCTATCTTTTTGGCACACTCAGCCAGACGCGCAATGCCCTGGACAATCGACATGCCTTGCAGGCGTTTTTGTTCGTGATTTTCGGCATTTACTTTGTGTGGTTCTGGGCTAAAGGCCAGACGCTGGCCATGAAAACGTGGAACATCCGCATGGTGGATGCAGTGGGAAAACCGGTGACCCAAAAGCGGGCCCTGCTGCGCTACGCCCTGAGCTGGATTTGGTTTCTACCCCCGCTTGGCGCTGCCGCGATATTTGGCCTTTCTGGGGCTGAAACCGGTGTCATTTCTGTTGGATGGGTGCTGGTATGGGCGCTGTTGAGCCGCTTTCAGCCCCAACGGCAGTTCTGGCATGACGTCTTCGC
>JAHEBY010000101.1 GCA_024642025.1 Comamonadaceae bacterium
GTTGACCAATGGAAAGCTGTTCGCGCGTGACCGGAACCTGTGCGCCTATTGCGGCAACATTTTTCATGAGCATGACCTCACGCGTGAGCACATCATTCCGTTTGCCCAGCACGGTATTGACAATTGGATGAACGTGGTGACGGCGTGCCGACCATGCAACCATCGCAAGAGTAGCCGAACGCCGGAGCAGGCGCACATGCCTTTGCTCTATGCACCTTATGTTCCAAGTTTGTGGGAAGACTTTATTCTGCGGAACCGGCGCATTCTGGCCGACCAGATGGAGTTCCTGATGACGCACCTGCCCAAATCTTCACGGTTGACGGTGTAGTTGGGAAATGACCCAAACATGGGTCAAGTGAGGCATGAGTTCCTTTGGCGAAGTAGCATGTTTGCACACTTGTTACAAATTTTCACAATATGGCGATGCCTTGAGCCCCTGCCTTGAACTAAATTGCACGGTGTACCGAGTCTTTTGAAGTCGTTTGCCGAATAGACAACAACTGGACCTGACGACGCTTGTAAAGGGCTTGGACAAGACATCCGCCGCCAGGTAATCCTGCACTCGGCTATTTGGGATTTTTGGCACCGTTGATATGGATACACCTGCAAAATTTGCGTTGACGTCAGGCTTGGATGCCCAGGCTGGTGCACGCCGCCAGACGCGTATTCTGATGCGTAAAACCCTGGCTTATTTTGCCGATCGTGACGGTGACCAGCTCAAGCGAATGCAGGCGCAATTGGTGGAGCTCGCGCGAGTCAGACCTGAGATCAGGCAGGCGCAACACTGGCAAACAGGTGCCGTCATGCTTGGGCGGGAGGCAGTTCTATTTAATGCCCACTATCGCCAGACGCTGCAGGAGTCGATGGAATTCGAGCTCAATCAGGCGCTGCCTGTGCCGCTCGACCTGCAGCTGGAGCCGTCCGCGGCGGGGGACGATGTTGCGGGCGTTTCGCTGTCAATGATTGACCTGTCCGAAGTCGAGCGCATATTGCTCCTGGACCGCGTCGCACAACGTTTCAATATTCATTACGAGACAGGGCTGGACGCCTTGGTGTCGCGGTTGAAGGTCTTGTTTGGCTCCGACTCGCTGGCTACGCAATACAACCCGTTTCGTCCACTGGTATTCGTGCGGGCCTTCATGCAGGCCTGGGAACGCAGCGGATTTGACGAGCAGGCCACTGACGATGTGATGTTGGCGCTCGACCCCATGCACAGCGTGGATCTTGCGCCTTTGTATTCGGACCTGTCCGCCAGCTTGAGTCAGGCGGGTGTCGCCGCACGGCAAAAAGAGGGACGCATGACGTCTGCTGGCGCATCAAACGCCGGCGGGCCAATCCGAAAGTCAACGGGCAAGAATGATACGGACTGGCTTGAGCTGCCGGATGAAGCCGCAACGCCTGCGCCTGAAATATCAGCTTATGCAGATCTTGACCCGGATGCCCACCGGTCAGGTTGGGGTGATTTGGTGGCCTCGGGGCGGAGTATGGCATCGGAAGCCAGACAATTTTTGCGTAAGGTCGGCTTTGCGTCGTCGAAGCCAGCACCCTTGGAGGTGCAAAACACGCAGCCCATGCTGGATTCTGCTGACCCCGAACTATTGGGCTATCTGGGGCATCTCCAGGCTCGACCAGCCAGTGTTCTCCCGCCAAACTTTGTTAAAGGGCAAGACCTCAGCCATCACAATGTCTTGCACCAGCTGCGCCAACGTGACGAAATTCGTGGTGCACCAGAGCTGGACCGCGGTACGGTGGACGCTTTGGCGGAGGTTTTTGATTTCGTCTTTGCTGACCAAACCATTCCTGTGCCGATGAAGATGGTGATTGGCCGGTTACAGATTCCGGTGCTCAAAGCCGCGATGATTGATCGGGATTTCTTTTCATCCGCCAATCACCCGGCGCGCAAGCTGGTGGACGCGCTGGCGAGGGCGTCGATTGCGTGGGTCCCGGAGCGTGGCGAGAAGGACCCGCTGTACGTACGAATAGAAACCACGGTCAAGCGGATTCTTGGCGAATTTGAGAACGATCTGGCAGTATTCAGCGAACTGCTGATGGACTTTACCGAGTTTCTGTTTGAAACCGAGCAGCAGGCCCAGCGCCAGATCGAACCGGCGGCGGCAAAAGGTCAGAGTGATGAAGTTCTTGACTTGGCGTTGCGTCATTCCGAGGACGTTATCAGCGAGCGAATTGCAGCGTTGTCGCCAGAGCGCCCATTGGCCAGTTTTCTGGCACCGTTTTTGACCGGGCCCTGGTCACTCGTGATGGCCCACACCTGGATGAAACAGGGCGAGGACAGCGTGGCCTGGCGTCATGAATGCAAGATGCTTGACTATCTGATCTGGTCTACCCAGGCCAAGGTGAATGCAGAAGAGCGCCTGATGCTTGTGCAGGTTCTGCCAGACTTGGTTCGGCATTTGAATGCCGGGCTGGATGCCATTGAGTGGACGGGTGAGGAGCGTGCCCGGTTCACCAAACGGCTGATTGCTACCCACTCCCTGGCAATTCGCATGACCAAGCCAGTCCACAGCGATTCAGTTTTGACTACGCTTGAGGTGAATTCAAGCAACGCCGCGCTGAAGATTCTGGACAAACGTCGTGAGCGCCATCTGGCAGGCCAAACCGATGAGTTCGACGCTATGGCACAAGCGCTCTCCCGCGGAGACTGGTTCGATCATGTATCGGAAAGTCTCAAGCTGCACCGCTGTCGCCTCAGTTGGATCAGCCCGCTGCGAACCCGGCTGCTATTCACCAATCGTGACGGCCTGGATCCATTTGTGCGATCCGAGCGCGAAGTGGCGGGCATGCTCAGGTTGGGGCGCCTTCGACGGCTTGATCAAAGCCCGCTTGTAACCCGGGCGCTGGATCGCATCATGGGCACCTCAGGCGAAAACGCCCGCAGTATCCTGCATCCGGTTTGATACCTCGCCCAAATGGTGCAGCGTGTCGCCAAACGTCATCTCCAGCTGGGTCAGGCGTTTGAAGTAGTGGCTGATCATGTATTCCTCGGTTACGCCAATGCCACCATGAAGTTGAACCGCCTGCTGGCCGATCATACGCATTGAAACACCCAACTGGTACTTGGCGCGGGCCATGGCAGCAAGCCGCTCGGCAGCTGGCGCATTGAGTTTTAGCGACGCGTAGTAGCTCATTGAGCGGGCCAGTTCCAGCTGCATCTTCATGTCTGCCACTCGGTGCCGCAATGCCTGAAAACTGCCAAGTGCTGCGCCAAACTGCTTGCGCGTGTTCATGTATTCGACGGTGATGGAAAAGGCCTTGTCCATGATGCCAACGGCCTCGGCACATGTTGAGGCAATCCCGATGTCCACGGCATGCTCAAGCGCCGTTAATCCATCGGTCGTGATCAGCGAGGCCTGGGCGTCCTTCAGGCTGATATCCGCAGCCCTTGCGCCGTCTTGCGTGCTGTAGCCGCGGCACTGTACCCCGGCGGCAGCCCGCTCCACCAGGAATAGCGCCATGCGGTTTTCAATCATGGCTGGAAGCAGGAATGCGTCGGCCGTGTCACCGCAGGGAACTATGTTTTTTATAGCTGACAAAGTATATCCAACGGGGGCTAAAGTCGCCTTTGCTTCACATACATCCAGCCGGAAGCGTGCTGGGCGCTCCTGATGGGCCAGAACGACCAATGCTTCTCCACTACTTATCCGCGGTAGCCACAGTGTTCGAACCGGCCCGGGCGCACAGCCGGAAATCACTGCCCCCGCTATCAGGGATTGGGCGAGCGGCTCCAGGACAATGCCGCGGCCCAACTCCTCCAGCGCCACCATGCCTTCAACCGGGCCCATACCCATGCCGCCGTCGGCTTCGGGGACATACAGGCCGCACAAGCCCAATTCAGCCAGTTCAGCCCAGACGTCAGTCGAGAATCCGCCAGCCTTTTCGATTTGCCGTCGCCGTTCGAACGTATAGGCTTTGGCCACCCATTTACGCACCGCATCGCGCAGCTGCTCCTGATCGCTTGAGAATTCAAAATCCATTCTTTTATCCTGAGTTGATTCAGCCCAAAACAGTTTGGGCCACGATATTGCGCTGCACCTCGTTGGAGCCGCCGTAAATAGTCGTTTTGCGCATGTTGAAGTAGGTTGACGCCAGCGGCGCGCAGTGGTCGGCACCGGCTGGAAAGGCGGGTAGCATTTGCGAATCCGCTGACACTTGGTCACCCTGCCAGCCTGCAGCCATGGCCTCGCGGATCAGTGGCAGCGCAAACGGGCCAGCCGCGAGCATCATGAGCTCGGAGTAGCGCTGCTGGAGTTCACTGCCGCGAATTTTGAGGAGACCCGCCACATCCAGAGACTGTTTTCCTGACTTTTCAGCTGCTAGCACTCGCAGCACCATCATCTCCAGAGCCACAACGTCGACTTCCAGCTTGGCGATTTCGTCCCGAAAACGCATATCGTCCCACACGCCCTCTGCTTTCGCAATGCGTTTGAGTCGCTCAAGCTCGCGCTTGGCGCGGTTCACATCGGCAATATTCGTCCGCTCGTGGCTGAGGAGGTGCTTGGCATAGGTCCAGCCCTTGTTTTCCTCGCCAATCAGGTTTTCTGCGGGAACCTCCACGTTGTCGAACCAGACTTCGTTGACCTCTGCGTCACCATCCAGCAGCACAATGGGCCTTACGCTGATGCCGGGGCTTTTCATGTCGATCAGTAAAAAGCTGATGCCAGTCTGCGGCTTGCCCTCAGAGCTGGTACGCACCAGACAGAAAATCCAATCACCGTATTGCGCAAAGGTGGTCCAGGTTTTTTGACCATTGACCACAAAAGTATTGCCGCGTCGTTCGGCTTTGGTTTTGAGCGAGGCCAGGTCGGAGCCGGAACCCGGCTCGCTGTAACCCTGGCTCCACCAGACTTCGCCGCTGGCGATGCCGGGCAAAAAGCGCCTTTGCTGCTCGGCGGTTCCGAACGCCATGATCACCGGCGCCACCATGACTGGCCCAAACGGCACCACGCGCGGCGCCCCTGCCAACGCGCACTCTTCCTCAAAAAGGTGCTTTTGAACGGCGCTCCAGCCCGGCCCGCCAAACTCTTTGGGCCAGCCGTGACCCAACCAACCCCTTTTGCCCAGAATTTTGGCCCACCGCTGCATATCCTCACGGGTCAAATGAAGGGCATTTCGAACCTTGTGCGAAATGTCTTCGGGCAGATTCTGCTTGACCCAAGCCCGGATGTCCCCGCGAAATTGTTGTTCTTCAGTGGTAAAGGCCAGATCCATGCGGGTCTCCTGTGGCGCAGCAAGCAAATTGATTGTGGTTGTGTTGTAGCACGTTGGTCCGTGGTTCGTACAGTCAAGCCTGTCCGGGAGGGGACAAGCCCAACTCAGCACACAGTCGGTTAACTGTGTCGCGTAACTCGGCCAACTCGGTTTCGAGCCGGCCGATTCGCGCGTCGTTGCTCCCACTGCGTTCAATTGAAATGGCCTCGTCTACCTGATGTGGCCCGCACAACAAATGTGCCCAGCGTTGCTCCCGCGCGCCGGGTGCGCGCGGCAGCCTGACCACCATCGGGCCACCTTTTTCATCGGCGCGTTCCATCAATTCCTCCAGGAATCCTTCCACAGACGAGATATCTGCAAATTTGTACCAGCGTTCGGCATTGAGCCGAAGCTCGCCCGCGGTCTGCGGGCCACGCAGCATCAGCAGCCCCAGCAACACGGCTGCCTGTTCGAAAACGCCAGCTCCGCGCTGAAAATTGTGTTCATATCGGCTGGTTCGCCCACCCGGGGTTTGTCGCGTCAGCCCCAGAGCGGTCAAATTGTCCAGCGCGGTGGCCACCTGCGCTTCGTCCAGCTCCATCAGGGGCTCGCGACTGGTCTTTTGATTGCATCCAAGCATCAGCGAGTTCGCCGTGAGCGGGTAGCTGTCAGGTACCGTGCGGGCTTTCTCCATCAGGGTGCCCAGCACACGGGCATCAATCGGGGTCAACGAGAAGGGGTGTGAAAAGGGCAAGGTCATAATTTGGGACAGTATGCGAAACATTGTTATTTTGATCTCAGGCGGCGGCTCAAACATGGCTGCCATCGTGGAGGCGGCACGCCGGGAAGATTGGGCCAAGCGATATGGCGCACGCGTTGCCGCCGTTATCAGCAACCGCGCATCAGCAGGCGGCCTTGAGTTTGCCCGTAAACGTGGCCTGGATACTGCCGTGCTCGATCACAAGGCATTTGTAACACGCGAGGCCTTTGATGAGGCCCTTGCGGCAGCCATTGGCCGCTACGATTCACCCGCTGCGCCTGCACTGGTGGTGCTGGCGGGTTTCATGCGCATCTTGACGCCCGCTTTTGTCAGCCGCCATGAGGGTCGGTTGCTGAATATTCACCCATCGTTGTTGCCCGCGTTCCCGGGCTTGCATACGCATGAGCGTGTGCTGGAGGCGGGCTGCCGGTTTGCAGGTGCAACGGTTCATTTGGTGACCACCGAGCTGGATCATGGCCCGATTTTGGCGCAAGCTGCAGTGCCGGTTCTGCCGGCGGATGACGCTGACACGTTGGCTGCAAGAGTCCTCACGCAGGAGCACAACCTTTACCCGCGGGCCATTGGCGAGTGGTTGCTCACACATCAATTGGACGAGGCTGGCCAGCGATAGCTGGCGCGCGCTGCTAGATGGCCCGTTGGCGTGAACAAGCATCAAATAGCTATATAAATAATAGCTTACTCTCCATATTTGCAGAGGGCTAACGGCCAATTTGATCATTATTTTTGGAGCGCTTCGGCGGCAAGAGGCTTGAAGCGTTGCTGGCGAACGCCAGCTCCCAAGACGCCTTCTGCGAACATCGCTGCCGGTCGAACGCACGGCCCGCGCTCACCATGCTGCGCGCGATACAAGGTCATGGGCGCCAGCGTTTCACCGTGGCGCGTCGTACCGACAACTTCGTACAGTTCGCCCTTGTAGTGGCGGAACGGACCAGGTCGGGTCTCGACCAGCGGCGGGAGTATGTCCTTGGTCATGGGACAATCCTTCCCCATGCATCCTAAAGCCTTGCTTGACGCCTGTTCCGAGCTGGTCAAACTCACTCTCAGGTTCGAGTACCCGGTCGACTCTGTCGTATCGCGATATTTCCGGGACCATAAAGGGCTTGGCCCACGGGAGCGCGCCACCTTGGCTGAAACCGTTTACAACGTGTTGCGGCAAAAGCTGTTGTTTGACCACTTCGCACCTTCCGGAAGTGGGCCCAAAGAGCGGCGCCTGGCGATTCTGGGCTTTCATGGTCCGCGCGATTTTTTGAAAAGTGCCCTGACGGACCAGGAGAAGAATTGGCTGGATCAGTGCGACCAGATCAAAGTGGAAGACCTGATGGAGCGGCATCGGCACAACCTGCCGGAATGGCTCGTGCAACCGCTGCGTGAACAGCTTGGCGAAGAGTTTTGGCCCTTGGTCGAGAGCCTCAACAAAAGTGCCGGGCTGGATTTGCGCGTCAACAGCTTGAATGACAAGCGTCCTGACGTGCAAAAAGAGCTGGCAAAAGCCGGAATCAAGTCTGCCGCTACGCCCTATTCGCCCTGGGGCCTGCGGCTTGAAGGCAAGCCAGCACTGGCCAAGGTGGACGTCTTTGCGCGCGGCGCGATTGAGGTGCAAGACGAGGGCTCCCAAATGCTGGCTTTGCTGCTGGATGCGCATCGTGGTGAAATGGTCGTCGACTTTTGCGCGGGCGCCGGCGGCAAAACCCTGGCAATTGGCGCGTCCATGCGCAATACCGGTCGGCTTTACGCCTTTGACACCTCCGGCCACAGGCTGGACGCCATAAAACCCCGGCTTGCCCGAAGCGGGCTGTCCAACGTGCATCCTGCAGCCATAGCGCATGAACGGGACGATCGGGTCAAACGCCTGGGCGGGAAGATTGACCGCGTGCTGGTGGACGCGCCTTGCTCGGGACTAGGTACGTTGCGGCGCAATCCAGACCTTAAATGGCGCCAGAGCTCCAAAATCATCGAAGAAATGGCCGTCACACAGGCCGCTATCCTGCAAAGTGCTTCGCGGCTACTGAAGCCCGGTGGCAGGCTCGTATATGCGACATGCAGTTTGCTGCCGGCCGAAAATGAAGTGATCGCAGACGCGTTCAGTGCAGCTAATGTGGACTTTGCCGCACTGGATGTGGGCGATGTGTTGGCCCAATTAAAGGTTTCCCATGCGCCAATTTTGTGCAGCGGTGGAGAGAACCACTTGAAATACTTGCGGTTATGGCCACATAAACACTCTACTGATGGCTTTTTCGCGGCAGTTTGGCAGAAGAAGTGAGTTTTTAGCGAAATATAGGATGTTTTTCATACTTTTTGGGTGAAGCGACGTCGTGATGTAGCCA
>JAHEBY010000102.1 GCA_024642025.1 Comamonadaceae bacterium
GCAAGATTTGGCGGCGCGTGAAGCGCTATTGACTGACGACCACACGCTGCGCATTGCATGGTCTGATGGTCACAGTTCCGTCTACACCCATGCCTGGCTGGGCGCACATGATCTGAGCGCAAAGACCAGGGCGCGTCGAAGGCCGCCGTTGAAATTCTGGCGAGCCGATATCGCAAGCAACATGCCCAGCGTGGATTGGCCCGCTCTGCTGGCCAGTGCGCAGATCGAACTTTCATGGCTGGAGCAGTTTGCCGCTTTGGGGTTTGGCGTGCTCAGGCAAGTGCCGACTGCGCCGGGCACGGTGGCTGAGGTGGGCGACAGGCTCGGGTTTGTGCGCGTCACCAATTACGGTCGTCTGTTTGACGTGAAATCGGTGCCCAACCCAACCAACCTTGCCTACAGCGCGCTCGGGCTGGGTGTGCACTCTGACAACCCCTACCGTCACCCGTCGCCGGGCGTGCAGCTTTTGCATTGTTTGGAGTCTGACGCGCCGGGTGGCGACTCGGTGCTGGTGGACGGGTTTGGCGCTGCCGAGCTGCTGCGGCAGGAAGACCCGGCTGCATTTGCCTTGCTCAAAACCTGGCCCATGACGTTTCGCTACGCCGATGCGCACACTGAGCTGGTCGCGCAGCAGACGCTGATATCGGTGGACCATGACGATGTGGTGCGCGCGGTGCACTTCAACAACCGGTCTGCCGACTGGCTGGATGCTCCGGCGGAAGTGGCCGGTGCCTGGTACAAGGCCTATGCGCAGTTTGCCCGCATACTCAAGCGCCCCGAGCTGGAGCTGGTTTTTCGCCTTGCGCCCGGAGAATGCATGGTCTTGCAAAACGACCGCACCTTGCATGGCCGCACCGTGTTTGACCCCAACGGCGGCCGGCGCCACCTGCAGGGGTGTTACATCGACCGTGATGCCATGGATAGCCGGCGCAGGATATTGGCGCGCGCCGTGGCGCCTCAAGGTGCGTTATGAGCCAACCCCATACCCAAAACCTGCTTGAAGCGATACGCAAGGTGTTTCAGCGCCGAGGCGCCGAAGGCTACGGCGAGGGCGTGAGCCAGCTTGAGCATGCGCTCCAATGCGCCGCATTTGCCGAGCGGGATGGTGCATCAGACGCCTTGATCACCGCCACCTTGCTGCATGACGTCGGCCATTTGCTGCATGAGCTGCCAGACAACGTGGCCGAGCAGGGTATCGACACGCAACATGAATCGACAGGGTCCGTTTGGCTCTCACAATATTTTGGCCTTGCGGTGACGGAGCCGGTTCGCCTGCATGTTGCGGCCAAGCGTTATCTGGCGGCTACCGAGCCGGGCTATTTCGGGCGCTTGTCAGACGCGTCGAAGCTTTCACTGCGTCTGCAGGGTGGCCCCATGTCTTCGCAGCAGGCCGCCACATTTGCTGGCGAGACCTATTTTGAAGATGCGTTGCGGCTTCGTCGCTGGGATGAGGAAGGCAAGATTGTTGGCTATCAAGGCCCTGATCTGGTTCACTTCAACAACTACATAAAAGATAGCTATATACGTAATAGGGACGGGGGCTAACGGCCAATTTGACACCAAGAAAAGGCAAGAATCACGGGTGTCCGCGCTCTTGGTCCGGACCGTGCGCTAACGGACGTACCCGTCAGCCCATACGCAGCGCCATGACGCCCGCCACAATCACCAACGTGCCCAGCACGCGCCGTGGGGTGAAGGATTCCTTCAGGAACCACATGCCCAGCAACACGGCAAACAATACCGATGTTTCACGCAACGCGGCCACCGTGGCCACCGGCGCGCGCGTCATGGCCCACAGGGCAATGCCGTAAGACAGTAGCGATGCGGCTGCACCGCCGGTGGCGGAGGCCCACCGGCTCTTGCCATACACAAGCAGCTTGCGGCCGTGGCGGGCGTACATCATGAGCCCGAATGGCCATCCGGCAAACAGAAACAGCGTGGCAATGTACTGCGCCGCATTGCCGGAGGCCCGCACGCCCAGCGCATCCACCACGGTGTAGCTGGCAATGATGACGGCATTGGTCAGCGCGAATCCGATGGCCTTGGGCGCGGCGCGGGCGTGGGCACTCAGTCCCAGCACCAGCACCCCGGTGCTTATGCACGCCACACCAACCCACGACAGGGCGGACAAGGATTCACCCACCGTGACGGTGGCCGTAAGCGCCACCAGCAACGGCGCCAGGCCGCGCATTAGCGGGTAGGTCAGGCCCAGGTCGCCGTGCTGATAGGCGCCCACCAAGGCCGTGTAGTAGCCGATGTGAATGATGACCGTGGCCGCTATGTAGGGCCAGGCCTTGGGGTCGGGCCAGCCGAACCAGGCCACCAGCGGCACGGCCAGTAGCGAGCCCATGAGGTGCATGACCGCCAGGTCCATATCCTTGTGCACGCTGGATTTGACGATGGCGTT
The DNA here is from genome assembly GCA_024642025.1 of Comamonadaceae bacterium. Classification (GTDB taxonomy): domain Bacteria; phylum Pseudomonadota; class Gammaproteobacteria; order Burkholderiales; family Burkholderiaceae_C; genus Egaibacter. Next base: position 2,408 of record JAHEBY010000102.1, read on the forward strand.
CCAGCTGGCATGCATCAGCGCGCCGAGCATGACGGCCAGCACCACCGGCCAGGTCAGCGCCATGAGGTTGCACTACTGCACAGGGTTTGAGGGTGCATGGTTTGGATCGTGACGCCGCAAGGTGTCGGAAGGCAGTTCGCCAAACATGACCTGATAGTCCTGCGCGAAATGGCCAAAATGCCAGAAACCAAAGCGCGTGGCGGCCTCGGTCACCGAACGTGCCGCCTTGAGCGCGCGGCGCACCTGGCGCAGCCGCACCGCCTTCAGATAAGTCAGGGGGCTCACATCTAACACCTGCTGGAATCCGTTTTGTAGCGTGCGTCGGCTCACGCCCAGTTCGACGCAAAGTTGGGCCACAGTTGGCGCCTGTTCAAGCTGGTCGTGCGCGCTGTTGCAGGCCCGCTGCACAAGCTGCCAGTGCGTGCAAAGCCTGCTCACATCTTGGCGCGTACGCAGTTGGTGGGCATGCTCCAGCGCGTCCACCAGATGGTCGGCCACGCTGGCAACCACCGCCGGGTTGGACAACAAACCTGGCCGTGCACGCGCGGCCTGAAGCAGGCTCAACAGATACGCGCGGACATTGTCTACAGCCAGTGGCGTGGCGCCAACCACGCAGGACTGCAGGTGTGCGGGCAACATGCCGCGCAGGTCGCGGCCCCTGTAGGGTGGAAGAGGGATGCTGCCACTGCTTTCTTCAAGCCAGTCCAGCCCCAGCTGCAATTCGATGCCCAGCATGGTGTGCTGTGATGCAGACCGAAATTCAAAACCGGTATTTCCCGAGAACACATGCAAACCATCAACCCCGCAAGGTTGACCGCAAAACACGCTGCTGCCTTGGGCGTGCAACGGAACACCGATGGCCAGCACATCACGGTCGAGCCCGCCGGTCTGGTAGACAGATTGCTGCAACTGCTCGATGAACAGCCGGACGCCGGGGCCCTGCACCTGACATATTTCGCCGTGAAAAGCGCCAGCTGAGAGTTGCAGGTAATCCTGGTTCCAGCCGTTCAGTGCAGATGCCTGTTCTTCCACGTCAGAGAACTGCAGCGTGACGGCGCCGCTCGGGCCCGGCGCGCTGGCTGCCGGATGCCAGGCACTGATCGGCGGGCAAATGTCCGATGTCGTGGCGTTTGCAGCGGTGGCGAGGGGGCGCATCGGCGCATTTTGGCAGTACTTGCCGATTTGGGATAGTCAGGCCAGTTCCGCGTTCCTAGGATGTGGTGGCATTTCACAGTTCACTCGTCCCGCAATTCCATCGAAGGAGTCTGATATGAGAGAGTCAAAAAGCGTCACCTATACCCAGGTTGACGTCACATATTTTGAGAAACGCGGCCTGCGCCGTTATGCCGGCGTCTGGTCCTTATGGGCTTTGGGTGTTGGCGCGGTAATTTCCGGCCATTTCTCGGGCTGGAACCTGGGGCTGGCCAACGGCTGGGGCAGCATGTTCCTGGCAACAGTGGTCATAGCCATCATGTACCTCGGCCTCACATTTTCATTGGCAGAAATGTCGCCTGCCTTGCCGCACACAGGTGGTGCCTATTCGTTCGCGCGCACCGCGATGGGGCCTTGGGGCGGTTTTGTAACTGGCCTGGCCGAAAACGTGGAATATGTCCTGACGCCAGCCGTCATCGTGTATTTCATCAGCAGTTACATGTCGAGCATCTTTGGTACCTCTCCGGCCACGCTGCCGCTTTGGTGGATCGGCTTTTACGTGGTGTTCATCTGGTTGAACGTGGTGGGTGTGGAGTTGTCGTTCAAGGTAACTTTGATAGTCACATTTCTGGCGCTGGGTTGCCTGGTCGTGTTCTGGTTTAGTGCGCTTCCGCACATTGACTTTGCCAAATGGGCGATGAATGTGGGTGCAGACGGTGCCGCCCTGCCTGAGGGCAACGGACCCTTTTTACCGAAGGGAATCGTTGGCGTGCTGGCCAGCCTGCCCTTTGCAGTGTGGCTGTTTCTGGCTATCGAACAGTTGCCACTGGCGGCTGAAGAGTCGGTAGACCCCAAGCGGGACATGCCCCGTGGCATTCTGGCGGGCATCTTCACGCTGATCATTTCGGCTTTCATGATTTTGTGGCTGAACCCTTCAGTGGCCGGCATTGGTTCATTCAAACTGGGCACATCCGGTGAACCGCTGTTGGACGGCTTCAAGGCGATCTATGGCGAAGGCATTGCCAAAACCCTGGCTACGGTGGCCGTGCTGGGCTTGGTGGCGAGTTTTCACACCATCATTTTCGCCAAAGGGCGGCAAATCTACTCGCTCAGCCGCGCCGGTTACTTTCCATCTGGTCTGTCAGTCACGCATGGCAGCCGCAAAACGCCGCACATTGCCATGATCGCCGGCTCTTTGCTCGCCCTGGCGGTGATGTTCATCCTCTGGTTCAACCTGGGCGCTGACAAGGGCGCGGGCGTCATCGGTGGCACACTATTGAACATGGCCGTGTTTGGCGCCATGTTCTCCTACATCATGCAAGCCCTCTCGTTTATCTTGTTGCGCAAGAAATTCCCAAATCTGGCGCGACCTTATCGCAGCCATTTTGGTGTTGTGGGCGCGGTTTTGACGGTTGTGATTGCGGCTGTCACCCTGTATTTTCAGTTGACGGATCCCGTGTACCAGGAAGGCGTGATGTGGGTGGCGATTTGGTTTGCAATCGGCATTACTTATTTTGCGCTGGTTGGCCGTAACCGTTTGATCTTGTCCCCCGAAGAAGAGTTTGCACTTGAGCACATGAAAGCCGAGCGCGGCTAACCTCTTGAAACAGATCATGGCAACACCCAAGAAAAATACCAACACACCCGAGCATCCGGCCGTCGCAGAAGTGAGGCGTTCGGATGCAGCAAAAGTCAAAGTCGCGGTGAGTGATATCGATGGCATCCTGCGTGGCAAGTATTTGCACCGCGACAAGTTCCTGGGCGCCGCCGAACCTTACCCGGGCGGGGGCTTCGGGTTTTGTGACGTGGTGCTGGGGTGGGACATGATGGACATCACCTATGACAACACGACGGCGACTGGTTGGCACCACGGTTTTCCGGATGCGCTTGCCCGGCTCGACCTGAACACGGCACGGCGCGTGCCGTGGGACAACGGCGTCCCCTTCTTCCTCGGAGATTTTGTCAACGCCGATGGATCGGCCCATGCTCAATGCCCGCGTCAGGCGCTCAAGCGCGTGCTCAAGCGGGCCGAAAAGATGGGTTTTCAGGTCATGACGGGCATGGAGTTTGAGTGGTACAACTTTTTGGAAACTCCGCAAACCTGGGCTGGCAAAAAGGGTGTGGCGCCCGAGCCGCTCACTCCGGGCATGTTTGGCTATTCGCTGTTGCGCGTCAACCAGAACCGTGAATTTTTCAATGCCATCATGGACGACATGCTGGCCTTTGGCGTGCCCGTGGAGGGCCTGCATACTGAAACGGGGCCTGGGGTCTATGAGGCAGCCATTGGGTTCAGTGAAGCGCTGGAGCAGGCTGATCGGGCAGTTCTGTTCAAGACCGGGACCAAGGAAATTGGTGCGCGTTTTGGCGTCATGCCCAGCTTCATGGCCAAGCCGCACCAGACGCTGCCCGGTTGCAGCGGCCACATCCACCAAAGCCTGTCTGACGGCAAGAACAACCTGTTTTTCGACGCCAAGAACCCCCGCAAGATGAGCAAGCTCTTTGAGAGTTATCTCGCGGGCCAGGTGGCGTGCATGATGGACTTTGCCCCGATGATCTGGCCCACCATCAATAGCTACAAGCGGCTGGTGGACGGTTTTTGGGCGCCCGTCAAGCCGACCTGGGGCATGGACAACCGCACCGCCAGTTTTCGCGTCATAGCGGGTAGCCCCAAGGCTACGCGACTCGAAACCCGTTGCCCAGGCGCCGATGTGAATCCCTATGTGGCAATGGCCGCAGTCATTGCGGCCGGCCTGGATGGCGTGGAAAAAGGCCTGAAGCTCACGGCACCGCCGATTACCGGCACCAACGTTGGCGGCGAAAACGTATCCCGGGCGCCGCGCACGCTGGTCGAGACCAACCGGATCTTCCAGAAATCGGCCATTGCCCGCGACTGGCTGGGCGACGGTTTTGTAGACCACTTTGCCGCCACGCGCGATTGGGAGTGGCGCCAGTGGCTGGATGCCGTGACGGACTGGGAAATGAAACGATACTTTGAAATAATCTGAATCTTCACGCTGATCTGCTCATGACCATAACCAACTTTTCCTTTCCTACGCCTATCCGGTTCGGTGCTGGCGCGCGCAAACTGGTCGCCGCCCACTTGCTGGAGATGGGTTGCAAGCGCCCGCTGATCGTGACCGACAAGGCATTGGGCGCGTTGCCGGTGCTGGCAGAGTTCAAGACCCATCTTGCGGGTCTGGATGTTGCCGTCTTCAGCGGCGTGTTTGGCAACCCTACGTGCAGCCAGGTGATGGACGGCGCGGCCGCCTTCAAGGTGCACCGGGCAGATTGCGTGATCGGCTTTGGTGGGGGCGCCGCACTGGATGTGGCCAAGGTGGTCGGTGTGGCCGCCACCCACGAAGGCGACATTCTGGGATACGTGTGGGATCACCCCAAGGTGCGCCCGATTGAAAACCCGTTGCCCTACTTTGTGGCGCTGCCCACTACATCGGGAACCGGTTCGGAAGTGGGGCGCTCCAGTGTCGTGAGCGAGAACGACACGCACTTGAAGCGGGTTGTCTTCAGCGCAAAAATCCTGGCAAGAATGGTATTTGCAGACCCCGAGCTCACGTTTGGCCTGCCCGCTGCGGTAACCGCAGCCACCGGCATGGACGCGTTGACGCACAACATAGAAAGCTACCTCTCGCCCGCCTACCATCCCTTGTGCGATGGTATTGCGCTGGAGGGCACGCGCATCGCCGCAGGCGCTTTGCACGCCGCCGTGAGCGAGCCTCACAACTTGCAGGCACGCAGTGACATGATGATGGCCTCGATGATGGGTGCCGTTGCGTTCCAGAAGGACCTCGGCGCGGTGCATGCTTGTGCCCATGCGCTGGGCACCGTGTGCGACCTACATCATGGTCTGGCGAACGCACTGATGATCGACACCGTGATGGCATGGAATCATGAGGCGGTGCCCCACAAGTTTGACGAGTTGGCGCATGTCTGCAAGGTGGCGGGTGGCGGCAAGGCTTTTCCCGCCTGGCTTAAAACCCTGAAAACCAGCATTGGGATCACCGGAACGCTGGCCAGCCATGGCGTTCAACCCGCGTATCTGCCGCGCCTGATTGAGGTGGCCGTGGCCGATATTTGCCACCAGACCAACCCGCGGCCTTGTACGTCCGTAGATTTTGAAGCACTGTTTAAAGGCGCAATGTAATCATGGACCGAATGAAAATTGGCGTGAGTGCCTGCTATTTGTACCCCGATCCGGCGCGCGCTGCTTTTGGCAAAAAGACCCTCAACTATCTCGAGCAATCGGTACCGCATTGGGTCATGTCTGGCGGCGCCATGCCGGTGATGATTCCACCCACCACGGGCGCTACGGCGCGTGGTGACGTGACGCTGGACGACTACGCGCAGTGGCTCGATGGCCTGGTGCTTCACGGTGGCTCAGACCTTTGGCCAGGCAGCTACGGAGAGGAGCCGATTGACCCGCGTTGGCAGGGTGACCGGCAACGGGACGTTTATGAAATGGCGCTGGTCAAGGCCTTTGTAGCTGCAGGAAAGCCGGTGTTTGGCATTTGCCGTGGCCTGCAGCTCATCAATGCGGCATACGGAGGAACCTTGATTCAGGATATTGCCACACAACGGCCCGAAGCCCTGGAACATCGCCATGCGGAGCGCTATGACCGAAACTTTCATACTCTGGAGCTGGTGCCTGATACCCGGCTTGGCGCCTTGCTGGCGGGCGCAAGCAGCAACAAGATTAATAGCGTGCACCACCAGTGCATCAAG
>JAHEBY010000103.1 GCA_024642025.1 Comamonadaceae bacterium
TTTTGGGCACCATTGGCTGTCTGGGACCGAGCACATACACGATGGACGGGTACCTCAGTTTGAGTATGCCCTGTCCGGTGAAATTCTGGCCATTACACGTGTGTATGCCAGTGCTCGCCCCTCGGCTTACCTGCTGGCAACGAAGGGTGCGCCTGAGGCGGTGGTCGACCTTTGCCATCTCGACGACGGTCGGCGCGAAGCGATTCGCAGCCAGGTGGAGGCCATGGCCGGGCGGGGCTTTCGTGTACTGGGTGTCGCACGCGGCAGGTGGTCTGGCGCCGCTGCCGGCCCAGACGAGGATCCGCCATGGCCGCCGGGCCAGCATGATTTCGACTTTGAGTTTCTGGGCTTGGTGGCGCTGGCCGATCCCCCCCGGCCCGAAGTTCCTGCCGCGCTTTCAGAGTGCAGGCGTGCCGGTATCCGCGTCATCATGATGACTGGCGATCACGCGGCCACGGCACGCGCCATTGCACGTCAGGTAGGGTTATCAGACCATGCCGGGGTGATCACAGGGCCTGAAGTCGCAGAAATGAACGATGCCGCACTGCAAGAACGCCTGAAACACGTTGACCTGTGCGCCCGGCTACTGCCAGCGCAAAAGCTTAGGCTTGTACAGGCATTGCAAGCCAGCGGTGAGGTAGTTGGCATGACAGGGGATGGAGTCAACGACGCGCCGGCATTGAAGGCCGCGGACGTCGGTATCGCAATGGGGCTCAGAGGCACCGATGTGGCGCGTGAGGCCGCAGCGTTGGTGCTGCTGGATGACAGCTTTTCCGGTATTCTTCATGCCATCAGGCAAGGCAGGCGCATTGATGACAACATTCGAAAGGCTACCCGCTTCGTCTTTGCCGTGCATTTGCCCATCATTGCCTTGACGCTGGTCCCCGCTCTGCTTCAATGGCCGGTGTTGCTGATGCCGGTCCATATTGCCCTGATGCAGTTGTTGATCGACCCGGCCTGTTCCATTATTTTTGAGGCCGATCAGGAAAGTCCCGGGCTGATGGCTCGCGCCCCCCGCCCGGGAACCGACTCGCCATTTTCTGGCAGGATCGTCATTTCAGCCTTGCTACAGGGGCTGGGAGTTGCAGTTGTGCTTTTGCTGGGCCATGCCTGGATGGTGTCGCAGGCGTGGCCTGAGGTTCAGGGCCGCAGCGTCGTCATTGGTTCACTGGTACTGGACGTGCTATTGCTGATTGTCGCCAACCGGGATCGGGGGCGCCCCGCGGCTGGCCAAGTTAACAGGTCCAACCCTTGGGTTGCCCGCATGGGCGCCGCCATTGTGTTGATCTTGGTGTCTGTCGTTTCAGTTCCATGGCTGGCCAATGTGATGAGAATGACTTGGCCCGGCGTAAAGGGTTTGGTTGTTGTAATAGTTCTGTTGGCCGCTAGTTACGTTTGGCTGGAGTTGCTACGCAGGACTGGCAACCGTCGGACGAGCTTATTTCATTCAATTTCAAATGGTGGAATGGATAAAGTTGCGAAAAGGTGAGTACTTTTAAAAATAACCCTAAATAACCCGCCAAATCTGCCGTTAAGAACCATACGACTACTCAAAAAACCAGGTTAAAACACTTAAACGGGTACCACCATGCAGGTTCAGGGCATTGATCGAATCATCAGTTTGCGCACAGGCAGTGCAGGCATGGTGCTGGACGATGGTCTGAAGGTCGGTGCCAGCGCCGCCATCCGACCTATCGCCCGACATGACACTCCGGGTGTGGTGGTGCAGATTGACGCCAACAGCTCAACTGAGCGCGGAGATCCGACCGCATCATTGTTTGACCGTTCCCCTGAGCAAAAGCGACGGGATGACAAGGCGGCTTCCGACAGGAAGGCCGCTGAACCCCCAGCTGAGCCCATTTCCAAAATGATGATGGAGTTTTTGCACAAAGTCTGGAAAGCCAGCGGCAATGCCGTTGATGCGGTGCTGCCGAGCGGTCCGGAAGTGACTTCCGGCGCGCCCTCGTCCAATGATCTCGACGATCTGCAAAAGTTGCAGGGTGCTTCCGGTGCGCCAGATCCAACCTACTCTCCCAAAGCGATGAAGAAGGCGGCTCAGGGGCACACGGTGCGGTAGGCCGGCAGCGATCTACTGGCTAGTTTGCCTCAGCTGGTATGGCTCGTGAACTGCAGTTCCCTGTTTCTCCAGTTGCCAGCGGGTTTTATGAAATTGGGCCACTGCAGGTCTATGCGCTATTGAAATAATAGCTCCTTTTGTAGATTCGACAAGGGCTAAAAGCCTTTTGTAGAGTGTTTTCTCGGCTGTCTCGTCCAGTGCGCTGGTTGCTTCGTCGGCAAACACCCATTTCGGCTTTTTCAAAAATACACGGGCAAGCGCCAGGCGTTGCTGTTCGCCGCCCGAAAGCTTTTGACCCCAGGCGTCGGATCGGTCGAGCTGGTCGACCAGCGCCGGCAACAGCGCGTCGTCCAGCGCCTGTTGCAACGCCTCATCGGTATAGGAAGAGGGCGAGTCCGGGTACGCCAGTGCCTCCCGAAGTGGTCCGTTCGGGAAATAGGGCCGCTGGGGAATGAACATGGCGTCAGTCGGGCGCTCCAGATGGCCACTTGCAAAGGGCCAAATGCCGGCAAATACCCGAAAAAGTGTGGACTTGCCGCTGCCTGAGGGGCCCTGTAGCAAAACACTTTCGCTCACCTTGGCAGACAGCGCCGCATGGTCCAGCAGGGTGCCTCCAGTGGGGAGAAAGACGGTCAGGTCTTTAGTGTCAAGCGCTACTGAATCAGTAGCTATAAGATCATTATTCTTGAGGGCTGAGGATGAAATTGCCTCTTCAAAACTGGTCAATCGATCCGTCGTGGCGCGCCAGCTGGCCAAACTGCTGTAGCTGTCCACGAACCAGCTCAAGGCGCCTTGCACCTGACCGAAAGCACTGGAAATCTGCATCAGCTCGCCCAGCTGAATGGCACCGCTGAAAAATCGCGGTGCCGCCACGAGAAACGGGAACACCACTGCGGCCTGGCCAAAGAAATTGGTAAACCAGATCAGGTTTTTTTGTGCCTTGATCAGCTTGAGGTAGTTGCCGAGCAGGCTGGTGAACCGAGAGTTCAGCTGCGTTCGCTCAACGGCCTCACCTTTGTCCAGCGCGATCGACTCGCTGTATTCACGCACGCGGACCATATGGTGGCGAAAATCGGCTTCGTAGCGTTGCTGCTCAAAGTTGAGCTTGATCTGGGGGCGCCCGATGTAGTGGGTTAGCACGCTGCCCACGGTGCAATACAAAAGCGCCATCCAGACCATAAACCCCGGAATGTTGTACTCGCTGCCAAACATGGAGAAGGCAAATCCGCCTGACAGGCCCCACAAAATGCCGACAAAACTGAGCAGTGTCACCACGGAGTTCAAGAGCCCCATCGTGAGGCTGATGGTGTAGCTGGTAAACAGGTTCAGGTCTTCCTGAATGCGCTGATCCGGGTTGTCAGGGTTGGAGGCCAGCGCGTTTTGCGGCCCGGTAAATCGCGATAGCTCCAATTTGTAGAACGCATGATCCTTGAGCCAGCGGGTAAGGTAATGGCTAGTCATCCACTGTCGCCAGCGCATTTCCAGCAGTTGCGTGAGGTAAAACCGGTAAACTGCGATGACGATGTAGGCGAATGCCAGATAAGTGAACCGCCCGAGCTGGTGCCAGAAGACATCCGCCTGCTTGTTTTGCAGGGAGTCGTAGAACAGCCGGTTCCAGTCATTGAACAACACAGCCATGTAGACCAGCGCCAGATTCAGCGCGATGATTGCGGCCAGCATGCCCCGGGCCTTCCAGCGGTCATCTGACCGGAAATACGGTGCGGCCAAAGCCCAGGCTTTGCCTAAGAATTGCCGGAATGCAGTCAGTTTGCCAATTGTTGCCATTGCATGCTGCCTTTTTGATTGAAGGCAGCATGGTAGCTTGAGTCAAGCCACTCGGTGGCCAGCTGTCTCGACCCGTTAAGGCCGGCTTAAGGGCGAAGTGGCGATGTTGCGCGAACAGGCGCTAGTCGACGTTACGCGTACCTGCCGCCACGTGGCCTGATGGCACATGGGCGGCGGCCGAATTGACGTGGCCGGTCTGGTCATCAAAAAAGAAATCGGGCTCAAATTCACGCAGAAACTCGCCCTTGGCGAGGCCACCCAGAAACATCGCTTCGTCGACTTCGATGTTCCAGTCCATCAGCGTGCGAATGGCGCGTTCATGGGCGGGAGCGCTGCGGGCTGTCACCAGTGCTGTGCGAATTCGCATGTTTGGCAGCTGGGCCTGTTGCATGCGGTGCAGGGCGACCAACAGCGGCTTGAACGGCCCGTCGGGCAAGGGCAGGGCAACCTTGTCCATCTCGTGCTGCTTGAAGGCTTGCAAGCCATGAGTTTGATAGACGAGCTCGGCCTCGTCGCTGAACAGTACGGCGTCGCCATCAAATGCAATGCGCACTTCGGATGGGTGGCTTTCACTGGCATGCGCCGAATGCGGATACACCTGTGCAGCAGGCACATTGGCCGCCAGCGCCGCCCGTACGTCGCTTAAATGGGTTGAAAGGAACAGGTTGGCGTGCAGGGGCTTGAGGTAGCGCCACGGCGGTTCGCCCCGCGTGAAGCTGCCGCGCTCGATAGGCAGACCGTAGTGCGCGGCGGAGCGAAAGACGCGCATGCCGCTGACCGGATCGTTGCGCGACAGAATCACCACCTCCACCCGTTGCGAGGGAGTCTCGTTGAAGGCCAGCAACTTCTTGACCAGCGAAAAAGCCACGCCCTGCTTGGCCGGAATGTCCAGCCGTTCACGTTGCAGTTGCATGTAGGCATGATCATCGCCTTGCTCAAAAACCTGGTTTTCTTCTTCGAAGTCGAAGAGCGCGCGTGATGAAATTGCCACCACCAGCTTGCCATCCAGTGACACGCTCATGGCCGGCTCACCATCGGTGCGGTCAGGTGCAGCCAGGACCAACCCTTGCAACAGGTCGAGAGGTGCACTATTTCACCAGCTGATTGAGTTGAATGATGGGCAGCAGCACGGCCAGCACAATCAGCATGACCACTAGTCCCATCACCACAATCAGCAGCGGCTCCAGAATCGTGGCCAATTGAATGGCGCGGCGCTGCACGTCGCCGCTGAGTTGCTGCGCCGCCCGTTGCAGCATGGCTGGCAGGGTGCCGGTTTTTTCTCCCTGGCGGGCAAACATGCTCACCAGTGCCGGAAAACGCTTCTTCTGCGAGAGGGCTGAGGCGAGTGGCGCGCCCTCACGGACCAGCACGAGCGCGTCCATCGCGTCAGCCTTCATTGCACCATTGGACAATGTGAAGGCTGCCGCCTGCAAGGCTTTGAGGATGGGCACACCGGCTGCTGCCAACATCGCCAGCGTGCTGGAAAAGCGGGCCGCGTTGTATCCACGGGCCAGACGACCCAAAACAGGTACGGTAAGCCATGCCGCATCAAACCTATCACGAAAAGCAGCATTAGCCCACGCCAAACGTGCGCTAATAGCTACTAAAATAATAGCAATCAACATCAGCCAACCATAGTTTTTAACAAAACTGCCAATCGCCAGCATGATGACCGTCAGTATTGGCAATGCGCGCTTCGAGCCAGCAAACACGTTGGCAACCTGCGGTACCACATAGCCCACGAGAAACATGACAATGACAATCGCCACCAGCGTCACGATGGCCGGGTACAGTGCGGCGCCCATGAGTTTGGCCTTGAGGTTTTGCTGCTCCTCAAGATCGTCAGCGAGGCGCTCCAGAACCAGACCCAAATTGCCGCTTTGCTCGCCCGCACCGATGACGGCCGTATAAATGGAGGAAAAATCCCGCGGATGTTGCGAGAGTGCTTTGGCGAACGTGGAACCACCATTCACCTCGGCGCGAAGCGCTGCGACCAGGTTACGCTGTTTTTCTTCTTCTGCTTCTTCAGAGAGGGCGGACAAGGCCCGTTCAAGCGGCAGTCCAGCCGTGACCAGTCCGGCCAGCTGGCGCGTCCAGATGGTCAGGCTCGTGGTGTTGAAAACAGAACGTGAACCCAAGCGCCCACGCCAACCACCCTCGCTACCCGATTCCGTCACACCACCGGCGCCAACCGGCTCTACAGTGAGCGGCACCAGCGACTGCGCGCGCAGCTGATTACGGGCCGATTTTGAAGTGTCCGCCTCAATCACACCCTTTCGGGTCTGACCTTGCGAATTGATGGCTTCAAATGCGTAGGCGGGCATCTCGCTCGGACTAAGTCAGCCTCAGTCGCGGGTCACGCGGATCAACTCTTCTCGCGAGGTGATGCCGGTCACCACCAGTCGCTCGCCATCGTCGCGCATCAGGCGCATTCCGGCGTGAATGGCTGCGGCCCGGATGTCGGCTTCGGATGCTCGGTGATGGATCTGGGCGCGAATCGCGTCGTCCGTCACCAGAAGCTCAAAGACGCCCGTACGGCCCTGATAGCCGGTTTGGCCGCAAGCCTCGCAGCCTGCTCCCTGACATTTGAGGCAAAACTTGCGCAGCAATCGCTGCGCCAATACACCCAGCAGACTTGAGCTGAGCAGAAAGGGCTCCACCCCCATGTCGATCAGCCGGTTGACAGCGCTGGCCGCATCATTGGTGTGCAGTGTGGCCAACACCAAATGCCCGGTCAGAGACGCCTGAATGGCTATTTGCGCGGTTTCGAAGTCGCGAATTTCGCCAATCATGATCACGTCAGGGTCCTGCCGCAAAATCGCGCGCAGCGCCTTGGCAAAGGTTAAATCTATCTTGGTGTTGACCTGCGTCTGTCCCACGCCTGGCAACTCATATTCAATCGGGTCTTCGACCGTCATGATATTGCCTTGCTTGGCGTCCAGGTGGCTCAAGGCCGCATAGAGCGTGGTTGTCTTGCCGGAGCCAGTTGGCCCAGTCACCAGAATGATGCCGTGAGGCTGTGAAATCAGCTTCTTAATTTTGGTTAGCACGTCGCCCTGCATGCCAACTGCCTCGAGATTCAGCTTGCTGTCGCTTTTGTCCAGGAGCCTAAGCACGGCGCGCTCACCATGCGAACTGGGAAGCGTGCTGACGCGAACATCAACCGCCCGAGTACCAATGCGCAATGAAATACGTCCATCCTGCGGCAGGCGTTTTTCCGAAATGTCCAGCTCCGCCATGATCTTCAGGCGCGAAATCAGCGCGGCGTGCAGTGCCCGGTTTGGCCGGACAACTTCCCGCAATGCACCATCCACCCGAAATCGCACGCTGCTGTGACGCTCATACGGTTCAATGTGAATGTCGCTGGCCCCATCACGAGCAGCCTGGGTCAGCAGGGCGTTAAGCATTCGAATAATGGGCGCGTCATCTGAGGTTTCCAGCAAGTCCTCTACCGCCGGTAATTCCTGCATCATGCGGGATAGGTCTGCATCACTTTCAACCTCGCTCACGACGTCAGCTGCGTTGGACTCGCCCTGTGCATAGACGTTGCTGATGCGCTGCGCCAGCAGCTCCTGCGTGGTTGTTTCGATCTGACGAACCGGGTATTTGCGCGTGACTTCGCTCAGTCCGGCCGGTTTTGAAGCGGGGTGCAACCAAAGCGTGAGGTTGCCTGCATCTTCCTCCAGCAGAAGTTGCTGGGCTCGGGCGAAGGCATAGGGCAGGGGGTAGCGCATGGCCAAATACTTCTTGGGACTAAGAAAATCTCAGTACGAATCCATTCCAATACCCGCTCAATGCCGGATGATTGGGAACGTTGTGGCCGGCGAGTCTGCTGGGATCGGTGCCGGCTCCCGGGCTACGGCTCGCGGCGGCGGTGGCTCCGGCAGAATGGGCCCTTCGTTGACAGGAATCATCTTGCTAGGTGTTGGCTGAGCCGCTTTTTGCCCGGCGCGCATCAGGTCATAGCGATCCATTGAAAACTGTTCAAGCGAGGTGGCATCGCGAACCACGACCGGACGGAGGAACACCATCAAATTGGTTTTCTTGCGGCTACGCGATTCGCTCTTAAACAGGTTTCCAAAAATGGGCACATCGCCCAGACCGGGTACCTTTTCCTGGTTGCCCGTGTATTCGTCCTGTAACAGGCCACCCAACACGACGATCGCGCCATCCTCAACCAATACGTTGGATTCAATCGTGCGCTTATTGGTCGTCGGGCCGTTGGCCGACCCCGCAGTTGACGCGAGCACATTCGAGATTTCCTGGTAGATCGCCATCTTGACGGTGCCGTTCTCGCTGATCTGCGGTTTGACCTTGAGGGTGAGACCCACGTCCTTTCGCTCAATAGTCTGGAATGGATTGACCGTGCCAGCGTTTCCCGCCCCTGTGTTGGTGAATTGGCCCGTGACAAACGGCACGTTCTGGCCTATA
>JAHEBY010000104.1 GCA_024642025.1 Comamonadaceae bacterium
GTAGGCTGCGTGATTGCTATAGTTTATATAGCCTTTAACGCATATTCCACAAGGGCAAACGGTCAATTTCCTGAGTGAAATGGACCGTTTTTCGTTGCGAAGAAAAAATCAGACCTCAGCCAGCAGCTTTTCGATGAGGGTGTGCAACTCGCCTTCGTCAGGTTCGCCGACGTAGCGCTTCACGATGTCGCCCCGTTTGTTGACGATATAGGTGGTTGGCGTCAACTTCACTTCGCCCCAAGATTGGGCCACTGCCCCAGTGTTGTCAATCGCGACCTGAAACGGCAGTTTGCGGGTTTCTGCAAAATTGACCACATAACTCGGCGGGTCGTAGCTCATGGCGACGGCCAGCGTATCAAAGCCTTTGGCGTGGTATTTTTCGTATGTCGAAATGATTTTGGGCATTTCACCGACGCAGGTGACACAGCTGGTTGCCCAGAAATTCACGAGCGTTACCCGTCCTTTCATGTCGCTGGTGGTGCGTTTGGAGCCATCCAGCAAGACGAACGTGGACGCAGGTGCAACTGTGCTGCCCGCGCTCATATACGTGAGCCCAGCGACGGCCAGTGCCACGGCTGTTGCTGCAAGGTATAAACTTCGTTTCATTTCAAGGAGTTAATGATGGATCGGAGACAGTTTAATGGTGTTTGTGGTTCTTCGCTAGCTGGTTTGATTCTGCTGGCTCATGCCCGGGCCCATGCACTCTCCCTGGGGGACCTGACCAATGCCGAGGCCTCGTCCGGCCTCAAGACCGCGCTGGAGCGGGGTGCCTTGTCTGCCATAGGCTTGCTGGGTAAAACTGATGGATTCCTCGGCAACGAAAAAGTTCGCATTCCCCTGCCCGGTTTTCTGAATGATGCGGCCGGATTGCTCAAAACACTGGGCCAAGGCAAGCGCGTAGACGAATTGCTGACCTCCATGAACCGGGCGGCCGAGTCGGCGGTGCCGATGTCTAAAGACCTTTTGGTGGGCGCGGTCAAGTCGATGAGTGTGACCGACGCCAAGAACATCCTCGCGGGGGGCGACACCTCAGTCACTGGATTTTTTGCCGACAAGACCCGGGCGCCGCTGGGCGTCAAGTTTTTGCCCGTCGTGACCAAGGCCACCGAAAAGGTTGGCATGGTCGACAAGTACAACCGCGTTGCCGGCAAGGGCGTGGCTCTGGGGCTGGTCAAGAAAGAAGACGCCAACATACAGCAATATGTCACCGGCAAGACGCTGGACGGGCTGTACTTCATGATCGGCGAGGAAGAGAAAAAGATTCGTCAGGACCCGATTGGTACTGGTAGCGCCATCCTGAAAAAAGTGTTTGGCGCCATCAAATAGTGCTGACCACGAGCGCTGTCGGCCGCGGCGTGTAATCGGTGCGCGTTGAATCATTGCGCGTTACTGGCTGTATTACCGCCGTTGGCTTTCTGCTGAATGCCTGCAGCCCCGCGCTCAACTGGCGTGAAACCCGCGTGGAGCCCACCGAACTGGTTGCCATGCTGCCCTGCAAGCCCGACAAGGCTAGCCGCAATGTGCAGCTGGCCGGCCAAAACCTGAATATGACCATGCTCGGCTGTGATGCCGACGCTGCCACGTTTGTGGTCGCCTATGTCGATTTGCCGGACCCTGCGTTGGCATCGATTGTCCAATCCCAATGGCAGGCATCGATGTTGGCGAACATGCGGGCGACAGATCCGAAAATGTTGCCGGTGCACATCAAGGGCCTTCACCTTCAGACCGAAGCTGCCGTTCAGGCCGTCACGCCTGTCCAAGATGCCAGGCAGGGGCCGGAGCAAGAGCCGGAGCAAGTGAGAAATCCGCGGCCCGTCCTATTGCAAGCGGCGGGTCTACGCGCGGATGGCCGCCCGGTCGTCGCAGAGGCATTGTGGTTTACGGGCGATAGCCGAATCTTCCATGCCGTGCTGTACATCGACAAACCGCGTGCCGACACACTGCGGCCGGAAGCGGCAGAAGTCTTCTTCTCTGGGCTGAGCCGCCCATGAGCAACGGCCAGGCGGCGCGGGAGATGCAAAGCAGGCTGCTGGATCGCCGGACCGCGATGTTGGTTTTTCTGACCTTCGCGTTTGCCTATTTTTTGTCGGCGCTGATACGTGCCATCACCGCAACGCTGGCGCCCACACTCACGCAGGAGTTCGCCTTGCAGGCGCGAGACTTGGGTCTCTTGGCGGGGGGCTATTTTTTGGGGTTTTCCTTTACCCAAATTCCCTTGGGTGCGTGGCTGGACCGGTACGGACCCAAGCGTGTGATCCTGTGTTTCCTGTCCGTCGCGGTATTGGGATGCGTGGCGTTCGCATTTGCCAGCAGCTTCTCCGGTCTGCTGGTGGCGCGTATATTGTGCGGCGTGGGCGTCAGCGCCTGTCTGATGGCGCCGCTCACCGGATACCGCCACTGGTTTACCCCGGCAACCCAGCTGCGGTCCAATTCCTGGATGCTGATGACCGGTTCATCGGGCATGGTGGCGTCTACCTTGCCGGTGCAGTGGCTGTTGCCAGTTACCGGCTGGCGCCTGATGTTTTGGGGCATGGCCGCGCTGGTGGTTCTCGCCATGGCCATCATTGCATGGCGAGTTCCGCGCTGGCACGAAGGGGCGAACGGGGACAAAAGGACGGGCAGTGCCCAAATGGCGTTGAAGTCAGCTGAAACCCCCGCGAATTCGCCCCGAGAACAATCCGGGGCAGGTTATGCCGCCATTTGGGCGCATCCCTACTTTCGCCGGCTCGTGCCGCTGGGCTTTTTTTGCTATGGTGGTTTGCTCGCGATGCAAACGCTATGGGCGGCACCATGGATGATTCGCGTGGCGGGATACACGCCCTTGCAAGCCGCTACGGGCCTGTTCTGGATCAACGTGGCCATGCTGTGTACGTTTTGGACCTGGGGCCTGGTGAACCCTGGCTTGACGCGTCGCGGAGTTGGCACGGACCGCCTCATTTTGATGGGTTTGCCGGCGAGTTTTTTGCTGCTAGCTATCATAATAGTAGCTGGTTCTCAATTATTTTCGTGGGCTGCAGTGCTTTGGGCGATGTATTGCATGTGTTGCACCTTTGTTTCGCTGTCACAGCCTGCAGTGGCCATGGCGTTTCCTGGTGGCTTGGCGGGCAGGGCGCTTGCCGCCTACAACCTGGTCATTTTTCTGGGTGTGTTTGTGATCCAGTGGGGTGTGGGCCTGCTGATCGATGGGTTTCAGCTCCTGGGCTGGAGCGAGCGGGCCGCCTTTCAGATGGCGTTTTCCGTCTACCTGGCCTGTGGTGTGTCGTCATACATTTATTTTTGGGCCGGCAGAATGGGCCCGAGCGGGGCGGAACTGGCAAAAACGCCATAATCAAGTTTGAAAATCACTGCACATGTCGATCGCCACCCTCATCATCGCCCATGCCCCATTGGCCAGTGCCTTGCGCCAGTGTGTGATGCATGTATTCCCCGCGGCAGAAGAGGATGTGGCCGCGCTCGACGTATTGTCTGAAGACTCCACCGAGCAATCCCTGGAGAAGGCGCGTGCGCTCATTCGGGCACTGGGCGACCGCCAGACCTTGATATTCACCGATGTGTTCGGCGCCACGCCTTGCAACATTTCGCAAAAGCTGGTGGATGGAACAGATGTCAAACTGATCGCCGGCGTAAATCTGCCCATGCTGCTTCGCACCATAACCTACCGGCACGAATCGCTTGAATTGCTGGCTGCGCGTGCCATGGCCGGAGGCCAGCAGGGCGTGATGCAGGTGGCCGTTACCGCTCCTCAAAATCAGGCTCCGAGAAAACATGATCAAGACCACCGCGACCATCAGCAATAAGCTCGGGCTGCACGCCCGTGCGTCGGCCAAGCTCACCAAGCTGGCCGGCAGTTTCCCCTGCGAAGTCTGGATGACCCGGGGCGCGCGCCGCGTCAACGCGAAAAGCATCATGGGTGTGATGATGCTGGCTGCTGGTATCGACACGGACGTCGAGATCGAGACCGACGGCGAGCGCGAGCAGGAGGCGAGCGACGCACTGGTGGCGATGATCAACGATAAATTTGGCGAGGGGCAATGAAAGTCGCTGCCCGTCGCGTTGCCCTTGAATTCATCCGCGCCGCGCCGCGCGGGTAATCGAGCCAGCTGTGACTTTCTCTATTCACGGCCAGGCCGTCGCCCGTGGTATTGCCATTGGGCGCGCTGTGCTGGTGGCGTCCAGCCGGGTAGACGTGGCCCACTACTTCATCAAGCCCGAGCAGGTGGAAGCAGAGATTGATCGGGTGCGGGCCGGGCGCAACACCGTTGTCGACGAAATCCACCGGCTGCAGGTCAGCGTCTCGCAGATGGGCCCCAAAGAAGCGCCGCACGAGCTGGCAGCCCTGCTGGATGTCCACCTCATGCTGTTGCAGGACGAGGAGTTGATTAGCGGCGTCAAGCACTGGATCACTGACCGCCTCTACAACGCCGAATGGGCCGTAACGACGCAGCTTGAGGTCATCGCCCGGCAGTTCGACGAGATGGAGGATTCCTACCTGCGTGAGCGCAAGGCTGATCTGGAGCAGATCACCGAAAAAGTGCTGCGGGCCATGAAGGGCGTGGCCTCGCCGATGGTGCCGATGGCCACGCGAGCCAGCCGCACCACGCAGCAGGATTTGCTGCTTGATGACACCGTAGACGTGCCACTCATTCTGGTGGCCCACGACCTGTCTCCGGCAGACATGCTGCAGTTCAAGCAAAGCGTATTTGCCGGCTTTGTGACCGACGTGGGCGGCAAAACGTCACACACCGCCATTGTGGCCCGCAGCCTGGACATCCCTGCCGTGGTGGGCGCGCGCTCCAGCAGTCAGCTGGTGCGCCAGGACGACTGGGTCATCATTGACGGGGACGCAGGTGTCATCATTGCGGACCCGTCCCCCATCATTCTGGCCGAGTATGGTTTCAAGCAGCGGCAGGCTGAGCTCGAACGCGGCCGCTTGTCCCGTTTGCGGCACACGCCCGCTGTGACACTGGACGGGCAAAAAGTAGAACTACTGGCCAATATCGAAATGCCCGACGATGCCATCGGTGCGGTCAAGGCCGGGGCCGTGGGCGTGGGTCTGTTTCGTAGCGAGTTCCTGTTCATGGGGCGGCAAAACGATGACCTGCCCGACGAGGAGCAGCAGTACGATGCCTATAAACGTGCCATCGATGGCATGCAGGGCATGCCCGTGACTATCCGCACGATTGACGTGGGTGCCGACAAGCAGCTCAACGAGTCCCACCGGGACGAAGGCCACCTCAATCCGGCGCTGGGGCTGCGCGCCATCCGATGGAGCCTGGCCGATCCGGCCATGTTCATGACCCAGCTGCGGGCCATTCTGCGCGCGGCAGCGCACGGCCGCGTCAACCTCCTGATTCCCATGCTGGCGCACGTGAGCGAAATTCGCCAGACGCTGGCGCTATTGGGCCAGGCACGTGCCGAGCTGGACCGGCGCGGTGACAGCTATGGGCCGGTACAACTGGGCGCCATGATCGAGATTCCCGCCGCGGCGCTGACGCTCAAGCTGTTCCTGAAGTACTTTGACTTCCTGTCAATTGGTACGAATGACCTGATTCAGTACACGCTGGCCATTGACCGCGACGATGAATCGGTGGCCCACCTGTACGACCCACTGCACCCGGCTGTGCTGCGTTTGGTGGCCGACACCATTGCCGAGTGTCAGGCCCAGGGCAAATCCGTCAGTGTGTGCGGTGAAATGGCTGGAGACGTCACGCTGACCCGGCTGCTGCTGGGTTTGGGCCTGCGCAGCTTCTCCATGCATCCGGCGCAGATTCTGGCTGTCAAGCAGGAAGTGCTGAAAGCCAATGCCGGCAAGCTGGCTCCATGGGCGCAGGAGGTGCTGGCCGCTGAAGACCCCGCGCAACTGGCGCATGCACCCCCGGCGGAACCGCGGCTGCTTAGGTCAGACGTTGGTCAGTGGACGGACGTTTCCACAAGTTGATACCGCCTTCCACGGCGTGTTGATCAATGGCGCCGAGCTCCTGCTCGGAGAAGGTGCTGTTTTTCAGGGCGCCCACCAACTCCACAATTTGCTCTGGCCGGCTGGCGCCAATCAGTGCGGTGGTCACCCGTGGATCGCGCAGCACCCACGCCACGGCCATCTGCGCCAGACTCTGACCCCGCGCCTGCGCAAGCTCGTTGAGGGCACGTACATGTTTGAGGTTTTGCTCGCTCAGGTGCTCCTGCTTGAACGACGCACCGCCGGGCCGGTGAATACGCGCATCTGCTGGCACGCCGTTCAGGTACTTATCGGTCAACAGGCCTTGTGCCAACGGGCTGAATGCAATGCAGCCCATGCCGGTTTCCCCCACCGCGTCGAGCAAGTCCTCCTCAATCCAGCGGTTCAGCAGGCTGTATGACGGTTGATGAATCAGGCAGGGCGTACCCATCTGGCGCAGTAACGCTGCGGCTTCCCGGGTTTTGGTGGCCGAATAGCTGGAGATGCCCGCATAGAGCGCCTTGCCCTGTTGCACCGCTGTGGCCAGCGCACCCATGGTCTCTTCCAGCGGGGTATCGGGGTCGAAGCGGTGCGAATAAAAAATGTCCACATAGTCCAGCCCCATGCGTTTAAGGCTTTGGTCCAGGCTGGCCAGCACGTATTTGCGCGAACCACCGCCCTGACCATAGGGGCCTGGCCACATGTCGTAGCCGGCCTTGCTGGAGATGATTAGTTCGTCACGATAAGCCCTGAAGTCACGGCGCATGTGTTCGCCAAAATTGGTCTCGGCACTGCCATAGGGCGGGCCGTAGTTGTTGGCCAGGTCAAAGTGGGTGATGCCATGGTCAAACGCCGTGCGCAACATGGCGCGCTGCGTGGCCATGGGCGTGGCGTCACCAAAGTTATGCCATAGGCCCAATGTGATGGCTGGCAGCTTCAGGCCGCTTCGGCCGCAGTTGCGATAAGGCATGGTGCCGTCATAACGGGTTGAGTTTGCGTGGTACATGTCAGTCCTTGTGTAAATCGTCCGGATTTAATGGTACCTGTCGGCCACAGGCGCCCGTTCACCCAAAGAAAATATCCTTGGCCCTGCGCAGGTAGCGAAACCATCCGGTAGCACGGTGATCGCCCAGTTCCCGTTTGAGTTTGCTGCCATGGGGCAGCGCTTGCCGCGGACGGGTGGCACGCAAGATCGGCTCAATCTTGTCCAGCAGAGGGCGCAACTCGGTGAGGCTGGGCAAGACAACGACGAGGTCACAGTGGCTGCATCGCAATTCCCGCGTCGGGTCTATGGCTTGGCCGCATCCGCGGCAGCCCAGCGCGAGTTGCCGGGCAGAATCCGTCACCACCACAGTTTCAGCATGGCGCACCAGCAGGGCACTCACGAGGCGCGGCAAATCCACCATCACGAGTGGACTTTTGCAGTACAGGCATATGTTGTCAGCCGCTGGATGGTGCCCGGCTGCGCCGCAGTTCAGGCAGGTCAACTCGCGCTTGTCCAGCGCCAGCGCCTGGTGGTCCCGGGTGTTGATGGGCCGCACCAGCCCGCGTTCGGCCAGCAAGAGGCTGAAGCTCTGCACTTGGCCGTGCCCGCGGTCGCACTCCTGTGCCGCGGTTCGGCCAAAGCGTGTCAGATTGCGAACCGCCTTGAGCGGACGGCTGCAGTGGATGCACGCCAGGGTAGCGGGAACGACCTGCGTGCTGCGCGGGCAAACCATCATTTTTCGCAGCAATTCAACCCAGCCCAGACCCGAGAGCCGAACCGACTCAAACGCATCAAACCAGATCAAATGGCATACCGCACACAGGTCAACCTGCACCTTGTTGCCATAGTGCCCCTCAAGCTCGACGAGCTCAAAGGGCGCCTGGCAACACGGGCAGGATTTGGGCTGGATCAAAGAGGCTTCAGCACGCCATCGGCCTGCTGGTCGGCGTGATAGCTGGAGCGAACCATGGCACCCACGGCGGCGTGGCTGAAGCCCATTTCGTAAGCTTTGGCCTCAAACATTTTGAACGTGTCCGGGTGTACGTATCGTTTCACGGTGAGGTGGGCGTTGCTAGGTGCGAGGTATTGCCCGATGGTCAGCATGTCGATGTGGTGGTCGCGCATGTCCTGCATCACCTGCAGCACCTCTTCGTCGGTCTCACCCAGGCCGACCATGATGCCGCTCTTGGTCGGCACGTTGGGGTGCAGCGCCTTGAACTTCTTGAGCAGGTTCAGGCTGAACTGGTAGTCCGATCCCGGCCGCGCTTCCTTGTACAGGCGTGGCGCGGTTTCCAGGTTGTGGTTCATCACATCGGGCGGGGCGGCCTGCAAAAT
>JAHEBY010000105.1 GCA_024642025.1 Comamonadaceae bacterium
CGTATGAAGTTAAAGATAAGTGTGAAAACTCTTCGAAGCATGTCACCCATGCGCCTACCATTTCCCCTTGGGCTGGCGACCTCTTACAAATTCCGCCACGATCGCTGCAGCATCCTTGCGTTCGCCTCGATGTGCAAAGTCAATTGCAGTGAGTCCCTGAATATTCTTCAGCAAGGGATCTGCGCCTTCATCCAACAGCAAGGAGACGGCCTCCGGCGTTCCATACAGGGCCGCCATCATCAACGGCGTGCTGCCGTTGGGCGAAGCGGCATCTATGTACGCGTGTTCGTTCAAAAGCAGCTTGATAACCTCGAGGTGCCCTTTTGTGGCGGCGTAATGCAATGGCGCCCAGCCAGGTTTGTTGACATCGGCGTCCCGGGCAATCAACACCTTGCACAATTGAGCGTCGCCCATGAACGCGGCCATCATCAAGGGGCTTTCGTCAGTCTTGTTGCGGGATTCAACATTGATTTTGGGCCAGTTCAAAAGCGCGTTGATCACGTTGGGAGCTGGTTCGCGAATAGCCAAAAACAGGGCGTACTGGCCTGACGGGTCTGGCGTATTGGCATCAAAGCCGAGCTTGATCAGCTGCTCGATGGCCCGGCCATCATTGCGCTTCACGGCGGCGAAAAAATCGTCAAAAGATCCCGCATTGCAGATGGAATATCCAATAATTACAATACTATATATAAGATATTTAAAGTAATTTCTCATATCAAAACTCCTGCAAACAGGTTTTCAAAATTGCGGCTGGTCAGCTCGGCAATCTGTTTCACGGAGCATTTCCTGGTCTCGGCAAGCTGACGCGCGACATGGGGTACCAGCGCCGGCGTATTGGTTTTTCCGCGAAACGGCACAGGCGCCAGATAGGGGCTGTCGGTCTCAATCAGCAGCCGGTCATCTGGCACAAATGCCGCCACATCACGAATCTCCTGCGCGTTCTTGAACGTCAAAATACCTGAAAACGAGATGTAAAAACCCAGGTCCAGGGCGCCGCGGGCCACCTCTGCCGTCTCGGTAAAGCAGTGAAACACGCCGCCAGCACTGCCCGGACTGCCATCCTCATGCTCCTCGCGCAAGATCGCCAAGGTGTCGTCCGATGCACTTCGGGTATGAATCACAAGCGGTTTGCCAAGTTCCCGGGCGGCACGGATATGGGTTCTGAAGCGCGCGCGCTGCCAGGCCATGTCGGCAACGCTTCGTCCATTGAGGCGGTAGTAATCCAGCCCGGTTTCACCAATGCCAACCACTTTAGGAAGGCTTCCCAGGCGCAGCAAATCCGCCAGCGTAGGCTCGGTCAGGCCTTCGGTGTCGGGATGAACCCCTGCTGTAGCCCAAAAGTTGTCGTAGGTGGTGGCCAAGCCATGGACCACCCCAAATTCTTCCATCGTCGTGCAGATGCATAGCGCACGGTCAACCTGAGCCTGCGCCATCGCGGCGCGAATCGCTGGCAACTCGTTGTTGAGCTCGGGAAATGCAAGGTGACAGTGGGAATCGGTAAACATGGAAAACTGTCTGTTAGTGGGTTTCGCCTCTGGCCCGCCAATGGTGGCGAGCCCGCCACAACCCGCACTCAGATGGTTTGCGTGGGCCTGTCCGACGCCAGGTTGGCACCGAGGATTTCTTCAATCTTGATTTTCAGCAGGCGCGATTTTTCGTCCCGCGGGAACAAAATGCCAACGCCTTGCGTGCGGTTGCCGAGCGCCTTGGGTGGCGTGACCCAGGCCACCTTGCCCGCAACGGGGTAACGCTGCGGATCGTCAGGAATCGACAGCAGCACGTAAATGTCATCGCCCAGCTTGTATTCGCGCGACGTGGGTATAAAGATGCCACCTTCGGTGAACTGGGAAATATAGGCGGCATACAGCGCAGCTTTTTCCTTGATGGCAAGCTGAATGACGCTGGGGCGCGGAGAGCCTGAACTTATTGTGGTAGCCATGATGCAATCAGTACACCGAGTTTAAAGGGTTTTTCGCGTTCAACGTGCCGGATTAAGCACGTTTTGGGCCTGATTGACCAGCGCTTCCTGCATCAAACCTACGTTGAAGGGGTGCTCCATGGTGCGCGAGGCGTCTGACAGCTGTTTGGACCAGGTTCCCAGCCGCGCAAAAACTGACGCTTGATTTGCGGGGTTCGGCCCTCCCGTTTTGCGCAGGTTGCCAGCATTGCCCGGCTTGTCGGCCGCAGGCAAAACCGGCAAGTCCGCCGCATCAAAAAACCGGGGTGCTGCGCCAGCGGACACGGCCAGCAGGTCGTGGCAAATCTTTTGCAGCGCGTCGATCATCTGGGAGGGCGCCCAGTCTTTGAACACGGCCACCTCCCCTCGAGCAACCGCCTTGGGTAGCAACCCCCACGACCGCCCTTCAAGGCCCGCTTGGGCCATGTTCAGCGCGTCCATGGCACGGCCACCGGCTGCGCGCAGCATTAGCGGTGCCTGGCCCGCCGCAACGCCCTGCTTTTGCAGCCAGTCGATCGACTGGGCAGCGTCGGGCCAGACCATGTTGTGTCCGAGGCAGCGGCTGCGAATGGTGGGCAAGAGCTGATGCGCGGCCTCGCTGGCCAGCACAAATCGCACATCGCCAGCGGGTTCTTCCAGCGTTTTAAGCAGGGTATTGGCAGTGATGTTGTTCATGCGCTCGGCCGGAAACACCATCACCACTTTGCCGCGGCCCCGCGCGTTGGTTCGCTGCGAAAACTCCACCGCTTCGCGCATGGCGTCAACCCGGATTTCCTTGCTGGGTTTGCGCTTTTTATCGTCGATCTCGCGCTGGGCTTTTTCGCTCAGCGGCCAATTGCGCGCGAGCATGTCGGTTTCCGGCATCAGCAGGCATAGGTCTGCATGAGTACGGACCTCGATGGCATGGCAACTGGCGCATGTGCCGCATGCGCCCTGAGCCGTCGGGTTGTCACACAGCCACGCGCTGGCCAATGCCAAAGCCAGCTGATATTGGCCCAGGCCGGACGGCCCCTGAAGCAACCAGGCATGGCCCCGCTGGGCCAACAGGGACACCAGCTGCCCGCGGATCCACTCAGGCTGCCCGTCCCCAGGCTGCGAAGCAATTGCTGGAGTCGCGTCAGTTGCCGTCACGCGCGGCGCTCCCCGGCACGTGGTGCCAGCCAGCCTTTGGCTGCCACGGCTTGCCAGACTTGCTGCCACACTTCGGATACTTCCAGCGCCGCATCGATGCGCTCAAATCGCGCCGGAAACTGCTGTGCGCGCTCGGCATAGGCGGCGGCAACCCGGCCAAAAAATGCCGCATCAAGCGCCTCAAACTGGTCCGGTGCACGTGCCGTGCTCAGGCGGCCCGCCGCGACCTCGGGCGGCAGATCAAACCACAGCGTGAGGTCGGGTTCACGTATCAAATTGGGCTCTAGCTCCCGATTCGATTGAACCTTTTGCTCCAGAAACAAGAGCATTTCCCGGTCAAACCCCTGCCCGCCGCCCTGATAGGCGAAAGTGGAATCGGTAAATCGGTCACACAACACGACCTCGCCGCGGGCCAGCGCCGGTTCAATGCGGTTCTGCAGATGGTCTCGACGAGCCGCAAAAACCAGCAGCGCGCTGGTCATGGCGTCCATCGGTTCGTGCAGGATCAGGGCCCGCAGCTTTTCGGCCAGCCCGGTGCCACCGGGCTCACGGGTCAGGGTCACCACCCTGCCCTGGCCCTCAAAAGCGCGGGCCAGCGCGTCGATGTGGGTGGATTTGCCGGCGCCGTCTATGCCTTCAAAGCTGATGAAAATGCCGCTTGAACTCAATTTTTCCCTTGGCTGATGTGCTCTTTATCTGCACTATTTTTGATTGCGCTGAAACTTGTTCACCGCCCGATTGTGCGCTCCCAGCGAGTCGCTGAACTGGCTGCTGCCGTCCCCACGCGCCACAAAATAGAGCGCTTTTGATGGTGGCGGCGCCACGGCGGCCAAAAGCGACGCCTTGCCGGGCATGGCGATGGGCGTGGGTGGCAGGCCCGCGCGGGTGTAGGTGTTCCACGGCGTGTCGGTCTGCAGATCCTTCTTGCGAAGGTTGCCGTCAAACCGCGCCCCCATGCCGTAAATGACGGTCGGGTCGGTCTGCAACAACATGCCAATACGCAGGCGGTTGGCAAACACGCTGGCCACCATGGGGCGGTCTGCCGCAGCACCGGTTTCCTTTTCAACAATGCTGGCCAAGATCAACGCCTCATCAGCTGACTTGAGCGGAGAATCGGCCGATTTTCGGGCCCAGGCGGCTTCGAGCTGCTTGTTCATGGCCCTCATCGCACGCTCCAGCACGTGCAAATCGGACGAACCACGGGCAAAGGCGTAGGTGTCCGGGAAGAAACGCCCTTCCGGGTGCAAACCGGGTTTACCCAGCTTTTCCATGATCATTTCATCGCTTAGCCCCCGAGCACTGTGCGTGAGCAGCTCTTCCTTTGATAGCACTTCGAGAAACTGCCGGAAGGTGCTGCCTTCCACCAGCGTGATGCGCTCCATCACCTCGTCGCCCTGCACAAGCTTTTCGAGAAGCGATTTGGGCGTCAAGCCGGCCTGCAACTCGTAACTGCCCGCCTTGATGCGACGGGCGTCGCCGGAGAGCCGAAACCATGCATACAGTAGTGTGGGGTCTACCGCAACGCCGCTTTGTGCCACCAGCTGTGCAACCGCTTTGGCTGAAATGCCGGGCTCAATGGAAAGGTCCACCGTGGCCGCTCCGCCACCCGCAGGCGCGCCGCCCGGCGCGCTGATGTCCAGTGGCTGGTTGATCCACCAGGCGGCGGCTCCGGCCACGGCAGCAGCCAGAACAGCGACCAGGAGCAAGCTCTTGAAAAGGAATCGAATCACAACCCTGCTGGCGTAACGAGTACTAAAAGGAATTCAGGCGACGATGATAATTGAGCCCATGACCACCATTGCAAATTCCGCTGTAAGTCCTGTAACCATCTTGCCAAATGGCATGTTGGACGGTATTGCTGCCCTGCCCCATCTGGGCATCATTCGTGTGCAAGGGCCCAACGCGGCGACTTTCCTGCATGGCCAGTTGACGCAGGACTTTGCCTTGCTCGACGCTTCCCATGCCCGCCTGACGGCCTTTTGCAGCGCCAAAGGGCGCATGCAGGCCAGTTTTATCGGTTTCAAACGCGGCCCGGAAGAGATTTTGCTGGTTTGCAGTGCAGATATTCTGGCTCCCACGCTCAAGCGCCTGTCGATGTTTGTGATGCGCGCCAAAGCCAAACTGACCGACGCCACAAACGATTTCACGTTGCTTGGCCTGGCTGGCACAACGCTGGAAAATACTATTAAAACAATAGCTGCTCCCGCATATTCGACAGGGGCTAAGGTCGACTTTGGCACTATAAATTTGGCTTATTTGCATCCGGCAGGCACCACGCCCCGTGCGTTGTGGGTGGCGCCCAGGGACGAGCCGCTCCCGCTAGGCCAGCCGCTAGCCACAGACGTGTGGCAGTGGGGCGAGGTCCAAAGTGGGGTGGCAACCATCACCGCGCCGATTGTGGAGGCATTTGTTCCGCAAATGCTCAATTACGAGTCGGTCGGCGGTGTGAATTTCAAAAAGGGCTGCTATCCCGGCCAGGAAGTGGTGGCGCGCAGCCAGTTCCGCGGCACGCTCAAGCGCCGCGCCTTTCTGGCCCACTGCGAGCAGGAAATGTTGGCAGGGCAAGAGGTTTTTGCCGAGGGTGATGACAGTCAGCCCGTGGCCATGGTGGCGCAGGCGGCTCAGTCGCCGCTGGGCGGATTTGACGCCATCGTGTCGGGGCAAGTAGCGGCCCTGGAGGTGTCTGCGTTACGACTGGGCACAACGACGGGGCCGGTTCTGACGCTGGCAGCGCTGCCGTACGAGTTGCTGGCGGATATTTAGCGCGGATTTAGCGCGGGTTTAGCGTACACCGCATCTCTATGTGGGCAATCCCCGCCTCTTCAAACGGTTCACCGCTCGGCACATACCCCAGCCGGGTGTAAAAACCCTCCGCATCGCGCTGTGCATGGAGGGCAACCTGCCGGTCGCCACGCTCGGTAGCAGTCTGCATAAGCGCCTTGATCACGTCTCGGCCCAAGCCGGAGCCGCGTAGAGCACGGGCCACGGCCACGCGGCCAATACGCGAAGTGCCTGACGCGGTTGAACCGTCAAAGTCTCCGGCCAGCAGGCGCCCGGTGCCCAGGGTCTGGCCCAGCCGGTTTTGAATGATGGCGTGAACCGCTGTAGCGTCGGCAGCGTCCTGCTCGATGTTGGCTGGAATGCCCAGCTCGTCCGTGAAGACGGTCTGGCGCAAGGATGCAGCTTGCGGGCCCAACTGCTTCCATGAGCCCACCGTCACGCTGGTCATCGCTTCTCCTGCCTCAAACCCGGTCAGCAGGGTGCGCAAGGCCTCTGGCACCGGTTTGGAGGTTTGCGTGGCAGGATCGGCAAAAACATAGACCAGTTCCACATCGGTCAACAGCTCCTGGCCCCGGAATACGCCTGCAGCAAACACCATGGACGAATTGCCAATGCGCTGGCACCGTACACCCACGTCCAGCCGGTCATCCAGGCGCGCGGAGCCGTGGTATTCGACGGTTGCCTTCTTCACATACAAATCGCCACCCAACAGCGGGGGAATAGCTTCATACGGCACCGCCAGCGCCCGCCAGTAGTCGGTGAACGCGGTATCCACGTACATCAGGTAATGCGGATTGAAAACGATCTTTTGCAGATCGACCTCCGCCCAGCGCACGCGCAGGGCATGCAAAAGGCGAAATTGACTGCGGGTGGAGCGTTGTACGGTTGAAGTGGTCATTGGGTGGTCGCCAGCAGTTGGGTTTGAAAGGCCTGTTTGATTGCCCGGGCCGCATCTGCATGGGCCTGCCGGGCTTCGGGTATTGCCCGGCCCATCTTGATGAACTCATGCACCACGCCTCGGTAGATCTCCAGATCCACCATTACACCGGCGTGGCGCAGTTTGTCGGCATACATCACGCCTTCGTCAACCAGCGGATCGCACTCGGCCAGACCGATCCACGCAGGCGCGACGCCGTCTACATCAGGTGCGTTCAGCGGGGCGAATCGCCAGTCATCCCGGTCAGCGGGTGACCGCACGTATTGACTGAAAAACCAGTTGATCCCGGCCTCTTCAAGCACGAAACCGTGGGCAAAGGTTTTGTGGGAAGGCGTGTCCTGATGCGCCGCGCACCCCGGGTAAATCAGCAGTTGCAGGGCAAGCGGTAAACCCGCGTCGCGCGCAAGGATGGCACAGACGGCCGCTAACGTACCGCCCGCGCTGTCACCGCCGACAGCGAGGGTTGTGGCATCCACGCCCAGCGTAGCGCCGTGTTTCGCCAACCATTGCAATGCATCCCAGGCGTCGTTGTGGGCGGTGGGGAATTTGAATACTGGCGCCAGCCGGTAGTCCAGCGCCACTACGGCGCAGGTTGCCAGACGGGCCAGTTCACGGCACAAAATGTCGTGGGTAGCGAGGTTGCCAATGGTGAAGCCGCCTCCATGGAAATACAGCAAGACTGGCAGCCTGTCGCGCGAAGGCGCATACAAGCGCGCCGGCAACAAATGGCCGTCTCGTGCGGGAATCGTCAGATCCTCCACCCGCTCAAGCGCCGGCTTGGCGATTTCCAGCACGCCCGAACCGGCTTCGTAAAACACGCGCGCCTGCTGAGGGGTGAGGGCGTGCATGGGTACCGCACCAGCCCGGGCCATACGGTCCAAGACGCCGCGCATGGCTGGAGTGAGTAGCGCCCGGGGATTGTGGTGGTGGCTCATGCTGGCCGTGTCATCAATGAAAAAACAGGATATCGCCGCCAGCCAGGCTCTTCATACCGCTTGCCGTGGGCAAAGATGAAGCCCAGCACCGCGGTTTGATCACTGGCCAGCGCCGGGTTTTGCGCCTTCCATTGATCGAAGGCCACCTGCAATCCGGGCTCGTCGCGCAGCATCTCCATGGCCGAGTCTTCAAACACGTAATCCGAAAAGTTCTCTTTTTTCTCCAGTACGCTGTTGAAAAAGCCCCAGCGGAAAAAGCTGTCATGCCCTTGGGGCTCCAGCGTTTCCACGGCATAGCGGGCGTTGGGCTGGTCCAGCCAGATCAGCCAGTCGCCAGCATGGGCCTGAACCAATTCGGTCTGTGTGCTGAGCGTCATGTCATCGTGATACATGTGGCCTTCGTAGGGTTGGGGCCGGGTGGTAACGCTCTGGATGCGATAGGTTTGAACCTGCAGGGTCTGATCTGACTCGAGACGCTGCAACGCCACGCCGTTCCATTGCAGGCGC
>JAHEBY010000106.1 GCA_024642025.1 Comamonadaceae bacterium
TCAATGACCTTCATGTCGATACCGCCAGCTCCAAAACGGAACTCCAGTACTCCGCCGACTTTGCTTTCTCCTCGCGTGGTGGTTGTCCACCAGCCTGCCAAGCCTTCTGTTGTGGTCAAGGCCTTGTAAACCGCATCAATGGGTGATTTGATTCCTATTTTGTGAAGTATTTCTGCCATGAGGAACTCCTTGGGTGTTGGTTAATACGCAAGGAATTATATGCAAGTAAATACTTGCATGTCAAGATACTTTGCCCAAAGCTATAAGGTCACCTTCATTGGAATCACTGGGTACCGAAGATCCGGTCGCCGGCGTCGCCCAGCCCGGGCAGGATATAGCCATGATCGTTCAGCTGGCGGTCAATGGCTGCGGTGTAGATCGGCACGTCGGGGTGCACGGCCTTCATCGTCGCAATGCCTTCCGGGCAGGTGAGCAGGCACACGAACTTGATGGACTTGGGCTTTAACACTTTGATGCGCTCGATGGCGGCGACCGCAGAGTTACCGGTGGCGAGCATGGGGTCGACCACGATCACATCGCGCTCGCTCATTTCCTTGGGCATCTTGAAGTAATACTCGACGGCTTTCAGCGTTTTGGGGTCGCGGTACAGGCCTATATGCCCCACGCGGGCACCCGGTACCACGCTGAGCATGCCGTCCAGAATACCCGTGCCTGCCCGCAATATGGACACCAGCACCAGCTTTTTGCCGTCGATCACTTTGGCGGTCATCTTTTCCAGTGGTGTTTCGATCTCCACGTCCTGCGTGGCCATGTCGCGCGTGACTTCGTAGGCCATCAGGCTACTCAACTCATTCAGTAAACGGCGAAAGGTGTTGGTGCTGGCGTCTTTTTTGCGCATCAGCGTGAGTTTGTGCTGCACCAGCGGGTGGTCGAGTAGATGGACATGGCTGTCGGAGCCATCAGCGTGGGCGTTGATTTTTTTTGTCATGAAGTTTCCTTTTTGGTTATCAGTACCCATTTCACGCGCTTCAAGTTCACTTGCGCCCCCCAAAAATGCCGCCCAGCACGCCCCGTATCACCTGGCGGCCCACTTCGCGCCCGATGGCGCTGGCCGCACTTTTAAACATCTGCTCGCCCGCGCTGGCACGCGTTCGTCGGGCGCCACCGCCAAGCAGGCTACCGAGCGAGTCCAGAATGCCGCCACCGGCTTCTGCAGGTTGCTCTTTGGTAACGGTCTTGGACATTTTGTCAACGCTGTCTTTGGCCGTGGCGGGATCTGCCATGCGCGCTTCGGTACGGCCTTTGATGGCCTCGAACGCTGACTCGCGATCCACCGTTTTTTCATAGACGCCTGCCACCATAGAGCTGGCGATCAACGCCTTTCGCTGCGCATCTGTGATGGGCCCAATCTGGCTGGCTGGCGGAAAAACATAAACCCGCTCCGTAATGCCGGGACGGCCCTTTTCATCCAGAAAACTGATCAACGCTTCACCTACCGCGAGTTCAGTAATGGCGGTTTCAATGCTGAATTTTGGGTTTTGACGCATGGTCTCGGCGGCGGACTTCACAGCCTTTTGGTCGCGCGGGGTAAATGCCCTGAGCGCATGCTGCACCCGGTTGCCCAGCTGCGCCAGCACAGAATCCGGTACGTCAAGAGCGTTTTGCGTTACAAAAAACACGCCCACGCCCTTGCTGCGAATCAGTCGCACAACCAGCTCAATGCGCTCCAGCAACACCTTGGGGGCGTCGTTGAACAGCAAATGCGCTTCGTCAAAGAAGAACACCATCTTGGGCTTGTCCACATCGCCCACCTCGGGCAGGTTTTCGAACAATTCGCTCAGCAGCCAAAGCAAAAACGTGGCATAGAGCCGAGGCGAGTTCATCAACTGGTCGGCCGCCAGAATGTTGATCACGCCCTGGCCCTTGGCGTCGGTCTGCATGAAGTCCTCAATGTTCAGCATGGGCTCGCCAAAGAACAAGTCTCCGCCCTGCGACTCCACCTGCATCAGACCGCGCTGGATGGCGCCAATGCTGGCAGCGCTGATGTTGCCGTATTCGGTCGTGAAATCGGACGCGTTGTCGCCCACGTTCTGGCACATGGCGCGCAGGTCTTTCATGTCCAGCAGCAGCAAGCCCTGGTCGTCCGCAATCTTGAACACCAGTTGCAGCACACCCGCCTGTGTGTCGTTCAGGTTCAGCATGCGGGCCAGCAGCAGGGGGCCAATGTCGCTGATGGTGGCGCGAACAGGATGCCCCTGTTTGCCAAAAACATCCCACAAAGTGACCGGCGAGGCGGCAAACTCAGGCGTCGGCAAGCCGCGCTCCTTGATGACTTTGCCCAACTTCTCGGACAGGGCGCCCGTTTGCGAAAGGCCGGTCAAGTCGCCTTTGACGTCCGCCAGGAACACGGGCACCCCCAGTCTGGAAAACCCTTCTGCCATGGTTTGTAGCGTAATGGTCTTGCCCGTGCCGGTGGCGCCGGTGATCAGGCCATGCCGATTGGCCTTGTCGGGGCGCAGGAAACACTGGATGTCATCGTGTCGGGCAATCAGGATAGGGTCGGCCATGCTGTTCCTAAAAAGTACAATTCAGCCAATAGGGTAACGAATTTTTTAAGGATTTCGCGTGGCAGGACACAGTAAATGGGCCAATATTCAGCACCGCAAGGGTCGCCAGGACGAAAAGCGGGGCAAGGTCTGGACGCGTGTGATCCGTGAAATCATGGTGGCTGCCCGCACGGGTGGCGGCGATTTAAGCGCCAATCCCCGCCTGCGTCTGGCCGTTGACAAAGCCAAGGCGGCCAATATGCCGGCCGATACCATCAAGCGCAACATCGACAAGGCCACCGGCAACCTGGAAGGCGTGAGCTACGAAGAGATCCGTTACGAGGGCTATGGCTTTGGCGGTGCGGCCATCATGGTGGACACGATGACCGACAACCGCGTGCGTACCGTTGCTGAAGTTCGCCACGTGTTCAGCAAAAATGGTGGCAACATGGGCACAGAGGGTTCGGTGGCGTTTCAGTTCAAGCACTGTGGCCAGCTGATTTTTGCGCCCGGCACGGACGAAGACGCCCTGATGGAAGTCGCTCTTGAAGCGGGCGCCCAGGATGTCATCACCGATGAAGACGGTGCGATTGAAGTGCTGACCGAGCCAGCGGTATTCGAGCAGGTTAAATCGGCGCTTGAAGTGGCTGGCTTCGCGCCCGAGATTGCAGAGGTCACCATGCGGGCAGAAAACACGGTCGATCTGGAAGGCGACGACACGTCCCGCATGCAGAAACTGCTGGATGTGCTGGAAGACCTGGACGATGTTCAGGCCGTCTATCACAACGCCGCGCTATGAACGTTCTGGTTGTAGGCGGCGGTGGCCGCGAGCACGCTCTGGCCTGGAAACTTGCGCAATCACCCAAAGTCCAGATGGTCTATGTTGCGCCCGGTAACGGCGGAACCGCGCAGGACAAGCGACTTAAAAACCTGCCGATTACGGATATTGCCGAGTTGCGCAACTGGGCGTTAGCAAACAAAATTGCCCTGACGGTGGTGGGGCCTGAAGGCCCGTTGGCCGCCGGTCTGGTGGACGACTTTCGTGCCCACGGACTACGTGTATTTGGCCCGACGCAGGCCGGTGCACAGCTGGAGAGTTCCAAGGCGTTCTCCAAGGCATTCATGAAACGCCACGGCATTCCAACTGCCGACTACGGCGTGTTTTCAGATGCTCAGTCGGCGCACAGCTACGTGAGCCAGAAGGGTGCGCCGATCGTAATCAAGGCCGATGGCTTGGCCGCAGGTAAGGGTGTTGTCGTGGCAATGACTGTGCAGGACGCGCATGACGCCATCGACTTTGTACTGGGTGGCGCCACGACCGGCTCGCGCGTGGTGATTGAGGAATTTTTGCAAGGCGAAGAAGCCAGCTTTATTGTGATGTGCGATGGCAAACATGCGCTGCCACTGGCTTCAAGCCAGGATCACAAGCGCCTGCAAAACGGTGATCAAGGGCCCAATACGGGCGGCATGGGCGCTTATTCACCAGCGCCGGTGGTCACGCCAGCTGTACATGCCCGCGCCATGCGCGAGGTGATTTTGCCCACACTGAGAGGTATGGAGCAGGACGGCATCCCCTTCACCGGCTTTTTATACGCCGGCCTGATGATTGATGCCCAAGGCCAGATCAAGACGCTGGAGTTCAATTGCCGGATGGGTGACCCGGAAACCCAGCCCATTTTGATGCGTCTGAAGTCTGACTTGCTGGACGTTTTGCTCGCAGCCACCGATGCGCTCGGCCTGGACCGGTTTGATGCGATTCAGTTGCAGTGGGACCGGCGCACCGCGCTTGGGGTGGTCATGGCCTCTGCTGGCTACCCGGCCAGCCCGCGGCTGGGAGATGCCATTCACGGCGTGCCGGCAGAAGCGGCTGACGCCGTGGTGTTTCATGCTGGCACGCGGCTCGCCGACGGACAGCTTGTCACGTCTGGTGGCCGTGTGTTGTGCGTGACCGTGCTAGGGGACAACGCGCGCCTGGCGCAACATCGGGCTTACGACCACGCGCAAGGTATTGCGTTTGACGGCATGCAGCTGCGCACGGACATCGGCTTCCGTGCCATCAAAAATTGATGCCTGATTTTGCGCGCCCATTTACGGTGACGTTTGTAGGTAGCAACATCGCGCGCCAAGTATTGGCGTTATTTGGCTGGAAGGTTGAGTTCGCGGGCTTGCCCGCGTTTCAGGGGGTACTGGTGGTGTATCCGCACACCAGCAATTGGGATTTTGCGGTCATGATCCTTGCCAAATGGGCGTTGGGGGTGCCAGTGCGTTTTTGGGGAAAGGCCACGCTGTTCCGCATACCGCTATTTGGTCGCTGGTTGCGCTGGGTTGGCGGGGTGCCGGTTGACCGGACTGCGGCACGCGGCGTGGTTGGGCAAATGGCGGAGTTGATACGCAGCAAGCGTGAGGCCGGGCAGCATTTTTGGCTGGGCCTGTCGCCCGAAGGGTCCCGCAAGGCCAGCGCAGGCTGGCGCAGTGGCTTCTATTTTGCCGCCGTGCAGGCCGATGTGCCGGTTGGACTGGTAAAGCTTGACTATGATCAGCGCCGCGTCTCGGTGATGGATTTCATCAAGCTCAGTGGTGATGTCGCAGTCGACTTTAAACGCATCGGAACGATTTACGCCGGTGTGCGCGGTCGTCGGCCAAACCAAGTTGCGCCGGTCAGGATGCTGGTCAAATGACGAACTTTGCAGCCCAGGCCGGCCATCCCCCGCAGGCAGCGTTGGTCAGGGACTACCTTCTGGCGCTGCAACGCCGCATCATTGAAGCAGTGGCCCAACTTGATGGAGGCGCGTTTCGGGTTGATGCCTGGAGCAAACCGCCCGGCGAGGCGTTGCAGGGCAACGGCATTACCCAGATTCTGGAAGGCGGCACGGTGTTTGAGCGCGCAGGATGCGGCTTTTCGCATGTGACCGGGCCGCGCCTGCCACCCTCAGCCACGCAGCACCGCCCCGAGTTGGCTGGGGCCCCCTTTGAGGCGATGGGCGTATCGCTGGTGTTTCATCCTCGCAATCCCTATGCGCCAACGGTGCACATGAACGTGCGCATGCTGGCTGCGACCGGTGCCGATGGGCAACAAGTCTGCTGGTTTGGTGGTGGCATGGACTTGACGCCCATATACGGATTTGAGGAAGACGCCATTCACTTTCACGAAACGTGCAAAACGGCGCTGGGAGCTTTCGGCCCAGACAAATACCCCCGGTTCAAAACCTGGTGCGACGAATACTTCTATCTGAAGCACCGGCAGGAGCAACGCGGTATCGGCGGCATCTTCTTCGACGACTTTTCTGAGCTCGGGTTTGAAGGCAGCCTGGCAATGATGCAATCGGTGGGAGACGCCTTTCTGGGTGCCTACCTGCCGATTCTGCGTCGGCGCAAAGATATGCCCTATGGCGAGCGCGAACGTCAGTTTCAACTTTACCGCCGTGGTCGCTATGTGGAGTTCAATTTGGTGTGGGATCGTGGCACGCATTTTGGACTGCAGTCCGGTGGGCGAACCGAATCCATACTGCTTTCTATGCCGCCTTTGGCGAGCTGGGCGTACCGGCAAGAGACTGAGCCCAATTCGCCAGAGGCCGAGCTGTACACACGCTACCTGGTCCGCCGGGATTGGCTTTGACAACGTCAAGACATCGCCGGGTTGGCGTCTTCGGCGGCGCTTTCGACCCGCCTCACACGGCTCATCTGGCACTGATCAAAACATCCATGGACCAGCTGGCGCTGGACGAGCTGCGGGTGCTGCCTACGGGAGACGCCTGGCACAAGGCACGGATGCCAACGGATGCCAAACACCGGCTTGCCATGGCGGAGATGGCTTTTTCTGGCGTTCCTGGCGTTGTCATTGATCCTCGGGAGGTCATGCGCAAAGGGCCAAGCTACACGGTGGACTCGTTAGGTGAAATCCACCGCGAGCAACCTCAAGCGGAACTCTTGCTGATCATCGGTGAAGACCAGGCGCGGGCGCTGGAGACTTGGCATCAGTGGCAGAAGTTGCCCGAATTAGCTATAATTTGTGTAGCTGCTCGCGCACAATCGACGGGGGCAGAGGGCCAATTTGTTCCAAAAAAAGAGCTCGAATCGCGATTTCAGGCGCTGCGCATGCCGCTCCTGAGCGTCAGCGCAACCGACATCCGTGCCAGAGTTGCCAACCATCAGGACGTTGTTCCGCTGGTCGGTGAAGCCGTTGCGCGTTATATTGATCAACATCACCTTTACGAGTCCACTTGATGACCACAGAAACCATTGCTAAGAGAGATATTCAAAAACTTCAGCGCGCCATTGTTGATGGCCTGGAGGATGTGAAGGCGCAAGATATTCAGGTGTTTGATACAGAGCATTTGTCGCCGCTGTTTGAGCGGGTCATTGTGGCCTCGGGGTCTTCCAACCGTCAGACCAAGGCACTGGCTGCCAGTGTGCGGGATGCGGTGCGCGAAGCGGGTTTTGCCAAGCCGCGTGTGGAGGGCGAAGCCAACGGTGAGTGGATTATTGTGGACTGCGCTCAGGCGGTGGTGCATATCATGCAGCCAAGTTTTCGAACCTATTACCATCTGGAAGAGCTTTGGGGCGAAAAGCCTGTACGCCTCAAATTTGGCTCGGCAAAGCCTGTGGCTAAGGCTGAGCCCGTGTCTGCGCCTTCCACAACGAAGCCGCCCGGAAGCTTGAAGCGTTCAAGTGCGGCCAAGAAGGGTGCATTGGAGCTGAATCCGCCCAAATCAAAGGCGCGCAAAGCACCGGGGAAGTCCTCGGCAAAAGCAGCGACTAAAACTGCAAAAAAGGCCACTGCAAAACCTGCCTCCAGTAAAAGCGTTGCGCCAACCGCAAAGGTGCCCATGAAGAAGGTGGTTGTAAAAGCCTCAGTGTCCAAAGCGAAGGCGCCCGTCAAAAAGATTACTGCACGCAAAGCTTAGTGGCTTTGCCATGAAGCTGGTCATCGTTGCTGTCGGCCAACGTATGCCCGACTGGGCGCAAGTCGCTTGGGACGACTACGTCAAACGGTTTCCCCATGAGCTGAAGGTTGAAATCAAGACCGTCAAGACAGAGCCGCGCAGTTCTAAAACGCTTGAGACGCTTTACGCG
Organism: Comamonadaceae bacterium; assembly: GCA_024642025.1. GTDB lineage: Bacteria > Pseudomonadota > Gammaproteobacteria > Burkholderiales > Burkholderiaceae_C > Egaibacter. Next base: position 7,581 of record JAHEBY010000106.1, read on the forward strand.
GCAGAGAGGGCGCGAATTGAAGCCGCGATCCCGCGAGGTTCACGCATCGTGGTGCTCGACGAACGGGGCGAATCCCTGACCACCGTCTCGTTGGCGACCCGCCTGAAAAGCTGGCAACTGGAAGGCGACGATGTGGCGTTGGTCATTGGCGGCCCGGATGGCCTCGACCCCACGTTCCGAAGCGCGGCGCATGAGCGTATTCGCCTTTCTGACCTGACCTTGCCGCATGCGATGGCCCGCGTCGTGCTGATTGAGCAGCTCTATCGCGCCTGGTCGGTCAATGCCGGTCACCCGTACCACCGAGAGTAATCAAAAAAGGGCCATGCTTTGAGTGATTTCATCTATCTGGCCTCGCAAAGTCCGCGTCGCGCGCAACTGTTGCAGCAACTGGGGGTGCGCGTAAAGCTTTTGCTGCCAGACACAACAGAAGATGCGGAAGCGCTGGAAGCGGCATTGCCAAATGAAGCGCCCACACGCTACGTGCAGCGGGTAACCCTTCTAAAGCTGGACGCGGCCCTTAGTCGCCTCAAACGGCTCGGGCTTCCGGTGGCGCCCGTGTTGTGCGCGGACACCACTGTGGCGATTGGGCGCAAGATTTTGGGGAAGCCAGTTGACGTTGCCGATGCAA
>JAHEBY010000107.1 GCA_024642025.1 Comamonadaceae bacterium
CACCATGCACGGCGTCTTCTTCTGTGTGGCAGAAGACGGTGAAAAGTTCGACACCGATGTGCCGATGTTTGTGCTCGATGCGCTAAGTGAAGATGGTGGTGGCGGTGGCCCCGGACGAATGCTGCACTAGCGGCGGATCCGCCGCCGTTTCATGGGCGAATTTGACCTGATTGCGCGCTACTTCAAGCGCCCCGCCCGACGGGCAGCCTTGGGCGTGGGCGACGACTGCGCGCTGATTCAGCCTGCCGCCAACACCCAATTGGCCATCTCCAGCGACATGCTGGTAGCCGGGCGCCACTTTTTCTCCGATGTAGATCCGCGCACGCTAGGCCACAAGGCACTGGCAGTGAACCTGAGCGATCTGGCTGCCTGCGGCGCCAAACCGCTGGCGTTCACGCTCGCGCTGGCGCTGCCGGAGGTCAACGAGCCCTGGCTGGCTGGCTTCTCGCAAGGGCTGCTGGCGCTGGCCGACGCGCATGACTGCGAGCTGATTGGTGGCGACACCACGCAGGGGCCGCTGAACATCTGCATCACCGTGTTTGGCGAGGTGCCGGTGGTTGGCGGTCGCAGTCAGGCGCTGCTGCGCTCGGGCGCAAAAGCTGGTGACGACATTTATGTGAGCGGCACGCTGGGCGATGCCCGTCTGGCGTTGCTGGCGTTGCAAGGCAAACTGGATTTACCGGCTGAGGTATTGACGCGGGTACGTGCCAGGCTGGAAACACCCACCCCAAGAGTCGCGCTGGGCATGGCAATACGCGGCGTGGCCACGGCGGCGATTGATATCAGCGATGGCTTCTTGGGCGACTTGGGCCACGTGCTGGAAGCCTCGGGTCTAGGGGCCCGGATAGACGCTTCAAATACTACCAAATTAATAGCTGCTCATGCATATTTGACGGGGGCTAAAGGCCAATTTGGCATGGGAAATAGTGACATACCGGGTTTTGTGCTGGCCGGCGGCGACGATTACGAGCTGGCGTTTACCGCGCCCCCTGGACGGCGCGCCGCAGTGCTGTCAGCGGCGCGCGCCGCCCAGACCCCAGTGACGCGCATTGGGCAGATGGAAGCTGAGCCCGGCCTGCGGCTAGTGGATGCACAGGGGCAGCCGGTCGCGAATACTTTCCGGTCGTTTGACCACTTTGCCCAGTAATGTAAGGCGCTAGGCTTGCCGCGCCCGCCCAAGGGCAGCCAGCTCTGGCGACACATGGCTCCACTCCACTGGCATCGCGGTCGCAGTCGGCGCCGCCTTGCTGCGGGCCAGCGCCAATGCATGCCGCACGCCGGCCGCCACCGAGTCGACCACCGGCAACGGCACTTCGGCCTGCAAGGTGGCCGCTACACCGGCCAGCGCGGCGCCGCCCAGAATCAGCGCTTTCGCCGTCGGGAACTTTTGGGCGGCTTCGCGACAAGCTTGTATTAACAGCGTGCGTGCCATTGCCGGGTCACTGGCCAGCTCGGCACCACTGGCGTCCACCGTGTGCAGACCTGCCAGCTTGCCGCCAAGGCCAAGGGAATAGGCGAGCCGCTCGAGCATGGGTTTCCAGCGGGCGCCTCCCGTAACAACGGCAAAGTCGCCAAGAGCCTGCGCCTCCAGAAAAGAGGCTTCTGCCAGCCCCGTAACCGGCACATGCGCCTGCTCACGCAAGGCGAACAGGCCAGGATCACCAAAACAGCCCAGCAAAACGGCGTCAAAAGTGGGCTCGTGCGCGAGCGCATAGGCCCAGGCGTCCAGCGCGGCGTGGGCTGCCACCGCGTAGCTGGTCTCACAGGAGATGTAGGCGGCGCCAAAACGGGCGGTGAGCACCCGCACCTCCACGCCAGCACCGGCAACCACCTTCGCATGGGCCTCCAGGGTCAGGCTCACGCCGTCGGTCGTATTGGGGTTGATGATGAGCAGCCGGGTCATGCCCGTTCAGTGGCTGGAGGCATACTCGGGCGCACGGTCGGCTGACCCAAACAGCGAGAAGAGATCAGGTGTGTCGGCCGGCGGTTGGTTGAACTGCAGCTGGGCCTCAAGTTGCGCGAGGTGAAGGCGCATCAGGCGTGCCGCTTCGCGGGCATCCCGCAGTCGGATGGCATCGAGCAAAGCGCGGTGCTCCTGGCAACCGCAGGCGGTGGCTTCCGATCTGGCCTGAAGATGGTTCACGCTGTAGGTCATCAGGATCAACGAGGTGCGGGACACGAGCTCGCGCAATACGCGGCCCAGCGTCTGATGCGTGGACGCGTTGGCAATGTGCAAGTGAAAGTCGCCCGAAAGGCGGATCGCACGGCGCATGTCGCCCTTTGATCGCGCGGCTTCTTCATCGGCAATACAGTTCGCCAGCGTATGAATGTCATCAGCGCCTGCGTTTTGGATGAACCACTCGATCAGCGTGGGCTCAATCATCTGGCGCACCTGGAAAACTTCCCGCGCCTCTTTCTCGCTGGGTTGCGCTACGGTTGCCCCGCGGTTAGGTGTCAGCGTCACGATTTGCTCGTTTGCCAGACGAACCAGCACCGGCCGAATCCGGGTGCGCGAGACGCCAAACGCTGTGGCGAGCCGGTCTTCCACCAACTTGGTGCCAGGCGGCAGCCGGTGGTCAAGAATGGTGGCCACCATGCGCTCGTAGATCTCGTTTTCGGTCAGTGCAAGGTATTCTGTCAAGCGTCAGGCCTCGCGTTCTTCTGCCGCAGCAGCAGCAGCCTTGAGAGGCCAACCGCCAGCGCCATCACCACAAACGACACCACCATGGTGACCGTCCCCAGCGCATAAATGGATGGCGTGGTCACGGTGGTGGTGAGGCCTTGCAGCTCAAGGGGCAGCGTATTGACGTCGCCAATCGCCTGTGAAGTGCGTGCGATTTCGTCCCACGACAGCGTGAAGCCGAACATGCCGATTCCTACGATGGAGGGCGCAATCAGCGGCAAGACCACGTGGCGAAACCCCTGCCACGGCGTGGCACCCAGGTCATGGGCAGCCTCTTCATAGGCCGGGTTAAAACGGTTGAACACGGCAAACATAATCAACAGGCCGAACGGCAGCGTCCAGGTCAGGTGCGCGCCCAATGCTGACGTGAAGAGCCCAAGGGCTGTGCCATAGGTTTCCAGCGTAGACGTCATGCCCAGCGCCTCCAGCGCCTTTTTGATCCCGGTATCCAGCAGGCGGAATTCCAGCCCAATGCCCAGCGACACGATGATGGACGGCATGATCAGGCTCGCCACCACCACAAAAAACAGCACATTGCCGCCAGCCAGCTTCTTGCGGAAGGCCAGCCCCGCCAGCAAGGAGAACAGCACCGTGAAGGCCATCACAACCAGGCCGAGGCCCAGCGAGCGCTTGAGTGCGGCGCCAATGTCCACCACCCCAAGCCCCTCGGCCAGCTTGTAAAACCAGTGCAGCGACAGGCCGCGCAGCGGAAAGGTCAGCCCGCCTTCCGGCCCCTGAAAACTGAGAATCACGATGACCAGCATGGGGCCGTACATGAACACCACAAACAGCGTGAAGAACGCGGCGAGGAGCCAGAAGGCAAGCCGGGAGTTGTTCATAGCTCTTTGCGGATATCAACCAGACGGGTTAACGCCCAGATGATCATCAGCACAAGGGCCAGCAGGATCACGGCGTTCGCCGCTGCCAGCGGAAATTGCAGGTAGGACGTCTGCACCTGAATGATCTTGCCAATGGAGGCGATCTGCTGCCCGCCCATTACACCGATGGTCACAAAATCACCCATGACGATGGTGATGACAAAGATGGAGCCGATGATGATGCCGGTGCGGCTAAGGGGAACGATCACGTTCCACAGGGTTTGCCAGGCTGTGGCACCTGCATCGCTGGCGGCCTCCAGCAAGCTGCGGTCAATGCGCATCATGGAGTTGAAGATGGGCACGATCATGAACATGGTATAGAGGTGCACAAACGCCAACGTGACCGAAAAACTGGAAAACAGCAGCCACTCAATCGGCTGGTCGATGGCGCCCATGCCCACCAGGGTCTGATTCACGAGGCCGTTGCGCCCCAACAAAGGCACCCACGAGATCATGCGGATCACATTGCTGGTCCAAAACGGAATGGTGCACAGCACAAACAGCAACGTTTGCACGGTCGCAGAGCGCACATGAAACGCCAGAAAATAGGAGACGGTAAATCCCACCACGAGCGTGATCAGCCACACCAGAAAGCTGAACTTGAACGTGGACAGGTAGGTTTTCAAGGTTACGCAGAGGTCGCCCGGCGACGCGCAACCGTCAAATATGGCGATGTAGTTTTTGGCCGTGAAGTCCGGCCGCAACTCGTATTGGGTGTAGTCCCAAAAGCTGACCATCAGGATCAGCCCCAGTGGAACCAGGAAAAACAGCACAAACACCGCCGAAAGCGGCAGGGCCTGCCACCAGGCCCTGAGCGCTCGCGACGGTGCTGTGGATGAGCTCATGCAGGTGTCAGGCCGCGACGAATTCGTTCCACTTCTGGACCATGTAAGTGTTTTCGTCCATCACCGCGTTCCAGCAGGCAATGCCGCCCATGCGCTGTTCGTAACTGCCGCCATCCCGGCTTTCACCGGCCTTGGCCAGCAGGTCGCCGTTGGGGCTCTTGATGTCTTGCGACGCGGGTTTGCCTTCCATCCAGTAGGCCCACTCGTAGGCTTCCATTTTGGACTTGGCCGTATCCAGCACGGCGCTGTAATAGCCCTGGCGGTTCAGGTAGGCACCGGCCCAGCCGTCCAGGAACCAGTTGATGAACTCATAGGCGCCGTCCAGCTTCTTGCCTGACAGCGTGGCTGGCAAGCCAAAACCTGCGGCCCAGGCACGATAGCCCTCTTTGAGCGGCTGGAATGTGCAGGCTATGCCCTTGGTGCGCACGGCGGTAACAGCGGGGCTCCACATCGACTGGATCACCACCTCGCCCGAGGCCATCAGATTGACCGACTCATTGAAGTCTTTCCACAAACTGCGGAACTGGCCGGCTTTCTTGGCGTCGATCAAGGTCTTGATGGTGAGGTCGATCTCCTTTTTGGTCATGTTGCCCTTGTCGGGGTACTTGTAAATGCCCATGGCCTCTACCACCATGGCCGCGTCCATGATGCCAATGGAGGGGATATTCAAGATAGACGCTTTGCCCTTGAACTCAGGGTTCAGCAGTTCGGCCCACGAGGTGATGGGGCGCTTGATGAGGTCTGGCCGGATGCCCAGCGTGTCGGCGTTGTACACCGTGGGAATGAGCGACATGTATTGCGTGGGGCTCTTGGCAAACACTTTGCTCTTTTCGCCTTCGAGGTAAATCACCTTCTTGGGCGCAGTGCCCTGATCGCCCACGGCCTTGCCTGCCACCATACCCGTTGTAAACAACGTGGTGATCTTGCTGGCGTTTTTGATGCGCTTGGTGTCAATCCCTTTAAGGTTGCCGGTTGGCACGATGTTTTTGAGCGAGAAATACTCGGTGTCGATCAGATCGAAACTGTTGGGCGCTGTAACGGCACGCTTGGTGACGTCGTCCGTCGTAACCGCCACATACTGGATCTCGATCCCGGTATCGGCCTTGAATTTTTCACCAATGGTTTTGTCCTGGTTTACAGCGGTTCCCAGATAGCGCAAGACGATCTTCTCCTGCGCATGCACAGCCGGGAAGATGCCGGTGGCCAGAATGCCGGCTGTGCCTTTAAGTACGGCCCGGCGCTGCATGGCGGCGCCGCCGCCGGTGGTTGAATCTTTCAGAGAGTCTGACATGGCAATTACTCCTATTTGGATAGAAAAACTTCTTTCGAAGGATGAGGGAAGGCGGAACGCATGCAGATGTTCATGGCATGCATGGCATACATGACGTTCATGGGTGAAGTGGGTGTTCGGCGTTGGGCGACCAGGTGAGCTGGACCGGTTCACCCACCGCAAACGGTCGTTTCGCGAACTGGCTTTCGGCCAGCATCACCGACAGCTCGGCCGTCGTTTGCGCGGTACGGGCCACGCCCGGGTTCTGAAAACCCAGAAGTACATAAGTGCCCTGGTATTCCACGTCAGTGACCACCGCGGGCTTGGTCTGCATGCCAATGGGCACGGGCTCGCCGGCGTCAAGCACATCGATCTGATCGGTACGCACGCCCACCTTGCCAGAGGGCAGGTCGATCACGTTGTGGCCGCCCATGAAGCGCGCCACAAACTCGTTGGCAGGCCGGTTGTAAATCTCGTGGGGCACGCCGTGCTGCTCAATGCGGCCGTGGTTCATGACAACCATGGTGTCGGCCAGCGCCATCGCCTCTTCCTGCGAGTGCGTGACATGGATGAACGTGAGGCCCAGCTCTTTTTGCCAGCGTCGTAGTTCGGCCCGCATCTGAATGCGCAAAAACGGATCAAGCGCCGACAAAGGCTCATCCAGCAACAGCACACGCGGCTCGGTAATGAGCGCACGAGCGAGCGCGACCCGTTGCTGCTGCCCACCGGAGAGTTCGCCGGGCTTGCGCTCCTGAAGATGCCCCATGGCAACCCGCTCCAGCAGTGACCGGGCTTGCTCATGCCTTTGCCCTTTGTCAACGCCCTTCATTTTCAAGCTGAAGGCCACGTTATCAAGTGCACTGAGGTGCGGAAACAGGGCGAAGCTCTGGAACATCATGGCGGTTCCACGCTGGGCTGCCGGCAGTGTGGTGATGTTGCGGTTATCCAGCAACACATCGCCCTCGGTCACCGTTTCGTGACCGGCAATCATGCGCAGCATGGTGCTTTTGCCGCACCCGGATGGACCCAACAGGCAACAGTAGCTGCCGCGCGCAATGGACAAACTGATGTTGTCGACCGCCGGCTTGCCGGGGCCATAGCGTTTGGTCAGTCCGACGACTTCAATCGCCGCCGATGAGCTGGGTACAGGATTTGCTGGCATTCCTTTGCTTAATGCAAAGAACATGCCAAAATTTGTACGCAAGCTCGCTGGAAACTGTATTCAAAGTGCACTTTTATTGTGCGCACGGCAAGTCGCATCGCCCAAAATGTGCGCCAACCCGGTCAACTACCCGATTTGCACGCTTCCTGTGCGCGGCGCCCCGCGAACACGCCGTTGACAAGTCGAACGGCAAGACCGTCAGGGGCGTGAGTCGCGGGCGCCCATTTCACGCAGAAAATCGGCCAGCGTTTTACCTGACTCATCCCGAAACGATCCGCCCTGTTTCTGCAGACTGTCGATCCGGTCCAGCCGGAAATTGCGGAACGCCTCGCGGCTTTCACACCACGCAGCCAGCGTCCACACTTTGCCCCAGAAGAAGCAGCCCAGCGGGCGCACAGTGCGCTCAGAGTGCTGGTTCGCAGCATCCCGGTAATGCAGCGCAAGCCTTTGGCGCGCCTGAACGGCCTCGCGGAGGATCTGCAGTTGTTGCTGTACCGCGGGCTCGGGGGCGAAGACCGGGGCGAACAGCGACACGCTCTCGGCAGCCACTCGCGTCTCGCGCGGCAGGATGGACAGGATCTTGCCCAGCGCGGTCTCGGCATCGCGCGCCAGCGCAGGATCCAGCCAGGCCTGAGCCAGGCGGGTGGCGGCCACCAACGAGCGTGCTTCGTCGATAGTGAACATCAAGGGCGGCAACTCAAACCCGGCCCCCAACCGGTACCCCACGCCCGCTTCGCCCTCGATCGGCACGCCCTGGTGCTGCAGGTCAGCCACATCGCGATAAATGGTGCGCTCCGACACCTCCAGGCGCTGCGCCAGATGCGCCGCGGTGGTAAGGCGGCGCCCGCGAATAATCTGGACAATCTGGAACAGGCGGTCGGCACGGCGCATCCGGCTATTTTAGAGGGTCTTTTTGGCCTTTAGCCCCCATGGAATATATGCAGATAGCTATTAACTTAGTAGCTAACCGCATCGCATTCACCCTATGGGTGGTACTTCAGGCCATCGCATGCAACCCCACGCGGTTGCCGTCCAGATCGGTGATATGCGCAAAGAAACCCATGCCCGGTGGCAGGGCCTGGCGTGGCAGGGCGATGCGGCCACCCGCTGCGGTGACGCGTTTCAGCGCGGCGTCCAGCGAGGGCGAGGCGTCCAGATACACCAGCGTTCCGCCTGCGGACGGTGCGGGTGCGCTGGGGCCCATCAGCAGCGCGCCGCCGGTGCCATTTCCTTCCGGGTCGTAGGCAAACACCGCGCCCTGGCTCGGGCCCATGGGTTCGCGGCGCATAGTGTGGCCCAGCACCGATTCGTAAAAGGCCTGGGCCTTGTCCAGTTGGGTGGTGGGAATTTCAAACCAGCTGAT
>JAHEBY010000108.1 GCA_024642025.1 Comamonadaceae bacterium
TGCATAAGGTTAAGTCTCCAGAAATTAAAAAGCGGCCCTCGGGAGCCGCTTTCAGGGTTACGCTAAACGTGGTTCCAAAGCGGACGGCTACAGACCCAGGCGCTTCTTCGTCTCTGCCGTTGGACGGCCTTCAGAGTCCCAGCCGCGGGCAGCGTAATACTTGGGCATCATTTTGGCGAGTTCATTGACCTTGCCTTTGGCAGGGCCTGACTTGCACGCCTCGGTCAGCAAACGTTTTGGCAGGCTGTCGTCTTTTGCAGTGAAACCAGCGCGGTTGTTGAACTCCCGCTCCATATTCCAGATGCGCTCGCCAATGGTCGACAGCTCTTCCACGGTGTATTGATCACCGCAGGCAGCCGCCATCTGAGGCGCAAGATCCTGCAGGCCCCACGCAAAGGTGGTGAAGATGCACAGGCCCGATGAATCAAACGCGGCTGTGGCGTCCTGAAAAGCCTTGACAAGGTCCGGCTTTCCTTCCGACTCCAGTGGGTCCGTCTTGACGGGAATACCGAGCACTTCAGACGCAATGGTGTAACCGCGCAAATGGCAGCCGCCCCTGTTACTGGTGGCGTAAGCCAGGCCGATGCCCTGAATGGCACGGCCATCGTAAGCCGGGAACTCCTGGCCTTTTGAGCTCATGCTCAATTCCGGGTGACCATACTTGGCAGTGAGGCGCTTGGAACCCTGGCCAATTTCCTTGCCAAAACCCCGCCCGTTGACGGTTTCTTCAGTCAGAAAAGCCAGCGCCTTGGCCGAACCAAAGGTTGCCTCAATGCCGACTTGCTCTTTGGTCAGCACGCCCATGTCGTACAGCTCCATCACCGCGCCAACCGTCGTACCGAAGCTGATGGGGTCAATGCCTTCCTCGTTGCACAGCAGGTTGGCATATTGCAGAGCCTCAAGGTCATTGACGCCGTTGGCCGCACCCAGCGCCCAAGCCGCTTCGTATTCCAGACCGCCGTTGGCGCCACGGTATTGCGGCTTGTTGACAATGGTGAAGTGGTTTTCATCCATCTTGCTGATGCGCCCGCAGGCAATGGTGCAGCCAAAGCATGCCTGATTGGTCACCAGATGCTTTTTGCCGTCGCTGGCACGTGGCGTCGCCATGGCCTCGGCCGAGATGTCTTTGGCACCTTCGAACTGATTGTCGCGATGGTTGCGAGTAGGCAAGGCACCCACTTCGTTGATCACGTTCATCAAAACCTGCGTGCCATAGGCTGGCAAGCCCTGCCCGGTAACACCATTCTCAGCCAGAATCTTTTTACCGGCCTTGACGGCCGCCATGAAGGCTTTGGGGTCCTTGATGTTGCCCACGCCTTTGGTGCCACGCACAGCAATGGCCTTGAGGTTTTTGCTGCCCATCACGGTGCCCACGCCCGAGCGGCCAGCCGCACGGTGCAGGTCGTTCACCACGCTGGCAAACAGCACGCCGTTTTCACCGGCCTTGCCAATGCTGGACACGCGGGTAAGCGGGTCCTGCAGGCTCTTCTTGAGCATTTCTTCGGTTTCCCAGACGCTCTTGCCCCACAGGTGGGCGGCGTCACGCAGTTCGGCCACGTCGTCGTTGATGTACAGGTAAACGGGCTTGGCGCTCTTGCCTTCAAAAATCAGCATGTCCCAGCCAGCCATTTTGAACTCGGCGCCCCAGTAGCCGCCTGAATTAGAGCAGGCTACGGCGCCAGTGAGCGGGCTTTTGGTGATGACGGTATAGCGACCGCCGGTGCTGGCCATGGTGCCCGTCAGTGGCCCGGTGGCCCAGATGATCTTGTTGTCTGCCGACAGCGGGTCTACCGTGGCCTTGACTTCTTCAACCAGATACTTGGTGCCCAAGCCGCGCGAGCCGATATAGGCACGAGCCCAATCCATATTGGTGGGCTCAACCGTGACAGAGCCTTTGGTCAGGTTGACGCGAAGGATTTTTCCAGTCCATGACATAGTCGTCTCCTTATGCAGCGGAAGGTTGATTGCCAAGCTTGTCAGCCCAGGCAGCCATCTTGCCCAAGCCCGTCCAGTTGGCGTCGATGAAGGTGATGGCACCAGTTGGGCACGCATCTGCGCAGGCGGGCTCGCCACCACACAGGTCGCACTTTTGCACCTTGCCGGTTTCTTCCACGTAGTTGATGGTGCCAAACGGACAGGCAATGGTGCAAACCTTGCAGCCTACGCAGGTGGATTCATTCACCTCCATCGCACCCGTGGTCTTGTTCATGGTGATGGCCTCCACCGGACAGGCGTGCAGGCACCAAGCCTCATCGCACTGTGTGCAGGTATAAGGAACCTTCTTGCCAGTATGGTGGAAATCAAAAACCTTGATCCGCGACTTGGCGGTAGCGAAAGTACCGTAATTTTCAAAAGAACAGGCCATTTCGCACTGCAGACAGCCGGTGCATTTCTCGGGGTTGATGTGCAACACCTTTTGCATGAATTACTCCTGAAGTAGGGTTCGCTGGTCACTCCATCGACTTGCCAATGGGGCGCCCAACCTATGAACGGGTGACCATAGGTATTCTTGATCTTGAATCCCGACAGTGACCTAGGGAGAACCCTAGTCGGGAAAGTCAAACCCGCCGTTCAAGTGGGATATTCTCAAATTGAAACACTCGGAGTAAGGTTTAATCCAGACATGCAGCATGCCATTCCCAACGTACCCAACGCCAATCAGCGGCTGGCGCAAATTCGGCAGGCACGTCAGACGGTCATGGTCGAAAATCAGCCGTTGAGCGGTCATGCCACGGAAGCTTGGATTGCACAGTCCTGGCACCGATGCCTGGGCATGGGGTATCAACCAGGGAATGCCCCGGGTTTTGATTTGATTCCCGGGCAGGCCTTGCGCAGAATCGAGGAAGCCAATCACTCGCTGCTGGAGGCCGCAGAGCCCATCATGAATCAGCTGGGGCGTGCAGTGGCTGGCACCCGATACTTTGCGATCCTGACCAACGCCGATGGCGTCGTGGTCAATGTCAACGGCCCTATTGACCGCGCAGACCGCCGGGCCGACGTGATCAGCCGGATCGGCGTGGACCTGTCCGAGGGGAAAGTCGGCACAACAGCCATTGGAGCGGCCTTGACGGAACTCAAGCCCGTCTGGCTACACCGCGGGGAACATTTCTTTGACGTCAACTGCGCATACAGTTGCGCGGGTGCACCACTATTTGGACCCGATGGGCAATGTGAGGGCATGCTGGACTTGACGGGCATTGACGCTGAGGAGCGGCCAGAGCTCATGCACCTCGCGGCGCACTTTGCACGCAATATCGAGAATGCGCTTACGTTGCGCCGGCCGCACGAGCTTATTCTTCGTGTCAACTGGCATGGCCACACACTGGACGAAGATACCGACGGCCTACTGTGCCTTGACGCTGAAGGCTGGGTGACAGGGGCCAACTCCGCCGCACGTCAAATGATTCCGCAACTGGCTGCGTCGAGAGTCGCGCGCATGCACGCCAGCGAGTTGTTTGCGGCAAGTTTTGAACTGCTGTTTGACCATGCGCAACCCGGGGGTTCAGGTCCGCGCGCGCCGATCGAAATACCGCTATGGTCTGGCCTGAGGCTGCAGGCGCGCTCAAGCAGCGTGAATCGGGATTTTGATGTTTCAGGCAAGGTTGGCAACGTGTCGCCCGCATTGCCGCTAAAGGATCTCGAGACCGCCTTGATTCGACAGGCTGTGGCGCAGGCCAAAGGTAACGTCATGCAGGCCGCGCAAGCGCTCGGAATCAGCCGCGCTACTGTATACCGGAAGCTCGGGACAAAAAAGAAGCGTCCCTAGCATGCAATCCGGCATCTGGGTCGCACTCGTCACAACGGTTGCCTTTGGCACGGCGCGGGCAGAGGCCGTGCAGGTGGCAGTGGCGGTAAATTTCAGTGCGCCCATGCAAACCATTGCGGCCAAGTTCGAACGGGAAACGGGCCACACCATATTGATATCAACGGGTTCCACAGGAAAACTCTATGCGCAAATCAGGAATGGCGCGCCGTTTGATGTGTTTTTAGCGGCGGATCAGGACACGCCAAAACGGCTCATCAATGAGGGCAATGCCTTGCCAGACACTTCGTTCACCTATGCGACAGGACGCCTGGTGTTGTGGTCCGCAAAGCCGGACTTTGTCGACAATGCAGGCTTGGTACTCAAGGCCGGAAAGTTCACCAAAATTGCCATCGCATCACCCAAAATCGCGCCCTACGGGGCCGCTGCCATGCAAGTCATGTCCGCACTTGATTTGCGCGAAACGGGGAGGGATAAGGTCGTGCAGGGCGAAAGCATTGGTCAGACTTTTGGATTTGTGTCCTCGGGTAATGCCGACCTCGGTTTTGTCGCCATGTCTCAGGTATTTGAGAACGGCAGGCTCAAAGGCGGATCCGCGTGGGTAGTTCCACAAGCCCTGTACCAACCACTACATCAGGACGCGGTGCTGCTGATGCATGGAAAAGGCAATGTTTCAGCGTCTGCCCTGTTGCAGTTTCTGAAAACCGATCAGGCGAGAGAGGTTATGGGTTCGTATGGTTACAGCTTTTGACCGGCCGCCGCAGCATGGCCAGTGACTCCGCCCTGACGGCAATTGCCCTCACACTCAAGCTGGCAGGCCTGACGACCATCATATTGCTCGTGCTGGGTACACCGCTGGCCTGGTGGCTGGCCAACACCCGGTCTGCGTGGAAGAGTCCAGTCAGCGCCATGGTCGCTCTGCCATTGGTATTGCCACCCACCGTATTGGGGTTTTATTTACTGGTGACGGCAGGGCCAAACGGGCCGCTAGGTCAGCTGACGCAAACCCTCGGATTGGGTGTGTTGCCGTTTACTTTTGCCGGGTTGGTAGTGGGTTCCGTGGTGTATTCGCTGCCGTTTGTTGTGCAACCTCTACAAAATGCATTCGAAGCTATCGGACCCGAGCCGCTGGAGGCCGCAGCGACCCTGCGCGCATCGCCAACCGATACTTTCATCAACGTTGTATTGCCATTGGCCAGGCCTGGCTACCTGACTGCAATGGTCATGGGGTTTGCCCACACGGTTGGTGAATTTGGCGTGGTCCTCATGATGGGTGGAAATATTCCCGGCGAAACGCGAGTGGTTTCGGTCCAGATATACGACTATGTCGAAGCGCTGGAATACACCAGGGCGCATTGGCTGGCTGGCGGTCTTGTGGCATTTTCGTTTTTGGTGCTGCTGGCTCTGTACACCCTGAACCCGACCGGTCAACGCCCGACCCGCATGGGTTCCAGGCCCGGCAGCACGACCCGACACATCTCGTGAAATTGCAAGAATCTCCCATCGGCGTCAACTTGCAACTCACGGCCCACCGCGGCAGCTTCATGCTGGATGCGCAAATGGCACTGCCGGGTGATCGCGTCAGTGCGCTGTTTGGCCCATCTGGTTCTGGCAAAACCACGTGCCTGCGAGCCATAGCGGGTCTTGAACCCTCGGCGCGGGGTCATGTGCATGTGAATGGCGAGATTTGGCACGACGATGTACAAGGCATTTTTTTGCCAGCCCACAAGCGTTCGATAGGCTACGTGTTTCAGGACGCGCGCCTCTTCGGCCACCTCACCGTGGCACAAAACCTGGCGTTTGGCGCAACACGCGCTTCGGTACCAGAAAAAGAACTTTCGATTCAGCGCATCACCGAATGGATGGGTCTTGTGGAGCTGTTGCCGCGCCAGACGCGCACCCTGTCAGGCGGTGAGCGCCAGCGTGTTGCCATCGCACGCGCGCTGGCTACTACCCCAAAATTGCTTTTGATGGACGAGGCACTGGCTTCACTGGATGCGAAACGCAAGGCAGAGATCCTCCCTTTTCTCGAAAAGCTCCGAGATCGATTCAGAATACCCATGATTTACGTGAGCCATTCCATCGACGAAGTGGCGCGCCTCGCAGACCATCTGGTGCTGCTGGAGTCGGGTAAAGTAAGTGGCACGGGTCCCACTGCGGACCTCATGACCCGCCTGGATTTGCCCTTGGCACACGGCGATAACGCAGCGGCGGTGGTCTTGGCCAAAGTAATAGGCCATGAGCCGCAATACCACCTCACGTTGGCGGAATTCACGGGAGGTCAGCTCAATGTGCCACGACAGATGCTGGATATTGGCGAACAACTTCGCATTCGAATACAGGCGCGGGACGTCAGCCTGACTCTGCAGAGACAGTCAGGCACCAGCATTCTGAATATTCTCCCCGTCAAGGTGATCTCTGTGGCCCATGACAGTCCCGGGCAAGTGATGGTTCGTCTGGATGCTGGTGGCACAGCGTTACTCGCACGCGTCACGAAAAAGTCGGCCGACGCATTGGGACTCGTCACCCTGCAAGACCAGGGACGGGAAATTTATGCTCAAGTCAAGGGCGTGGCCATCCTGGGCTAAACGCTAATCCCGCTGCACGATGCGGGTTCGCGGCTGCATGGCCGTACAAATTGCAGTGCATCCTATAAACTGCGCCGCTTGAGAAATGAATCGAGCACGCAATGGACTTTCTGTTTGACCCCAACATCTGGATAGCATTTTTTATGCTCGCGGCACTGGAAATCGTGCTGGGCATCGACAACATCATTTTCATCAGCATTCTGGTGGGCCGCTTGCCCGCTGAAAGGCGCGACGTCGCCAGGCGGCTCGGACTCGGATTTGCAATGGTGTCACGCATTGCCTTGCTATTCAGTCTGTCATGGGTGATGACGCTGACCAGTGGGCTGTTTACGATCTTCGCGCAGGAAATCAGCGGGCGGGACCTCATCCTTCTGGGGGGTGGCATATTCTTGCTCTACAAGGCCTCGCATGAGATCTTTCTTGAAGTTGAATCCCATCCCAGCAAGGAAGAGTCTGCTGGAGGGACCTCAAAAGCAGAGGCCTCCAAGACAGGTGCCAAACTATTTTGGGGCACCATTGTGCAGATCGGCATTGTTGACATCGTCTTTTCGCTGGACTCTGTGATCACTGCGGTGGGGATGGTTGATAACCTGAGCGTCATGGTTGCCGCTGTCATTGCATCGGTGGCAGTGATGATGTTTGCGGCCAAACCCATTGGCGATTTTGTAGATCGCCATCCCTCAATCAAGGTGCTGGCGCTGTCTTTTTTAACGATGGTCGGCACCTTGCTGATTGCCGAAGCGTTTGACGTTCACGTGCCCAAGGGCTACGTCTACACGGCCATGTTGTTCTCGTTAATTGTGGAGGCCTTGAACATCCGCGCCCGCAGCAAGCGCCTTGCTTTGAAGGCCTGAAAAGGCGGGCAACAGCCAGGCTGATTGGCAGAAATCGTTATCTCAGAACGCGCCTCCTATTTGGCTGCATTCGGAAAGAATAGTTGCTCGCCGGAAATCTGATACCGGGCAATGGTGGCCTGCCCGGGAGAAGACACAAGCCAGTCGATAAATTTCTGGCCGTCAACGGTTTTGACCTGAGGATGCTTCTGCGGGTTCACCAGCATCACACCATATTGGTTGAACAGCCTGGCATCGCCTTCTACCAGCACGGCCAGATCACCCCGGTTCTTGAAGTTCAGCCACGTGCCGCGATCAGCCAGGACGTAGGCAGCACTGCCCGATGCCATGTTGAGCGCTGGCCCCATCCCGCACCCGCATGACCGGTAGCCGTCTCCTCGCTTGTCTCCAAGACTGGCCATTCCCCAAAACCGGAGCTCTGCGCTATGGGTGCCACTGTTGTCACCCCGGGAGACGATTGGCGCGTTAGCCAAGGCGAGCTTCTTTAAAGCTTGCACGATGTCCCTGCCCTTTGCACCTGCAGGGTCTGACTTGGGACCAATCAACACGAAATCGTTGTACATGACGGGATAGCGCTTGACGCCAAAGCCCTCCGCCAGAAACTTCTCTTCGGCAGCCTGATCGTGGACAAACACCACATCCGCGTCGCCTCGGCGGGCCGAGTCCAGCGCTTGGCCGGTTCCAAGTGCCACGACTTTCACCTCAACATTTGTAGCCTTCGTGAACTCCGGCAAGAGATACGAGAACAGCCCGGATTGTTCGGTGGACGTCGTGGAAGCCACAACAATCGAACCGGCATGTGCGAGCCCAAATGCTACCATATTGATAGCTATAAATATATGTCTGACGAGGGATAGAGGCCTAAAAAGCATAAAGAAAATGTGACATTTCATGTAGATTCTCCTTTTACAAATAAATCTGCCGAAGCGGATACCGTCTTGAGTCGGGTTCCATCAAAAAAT
>JAHEBY010000109.1 GCA_024642025.1 Comamonadaceae bacterium
GCCGAGCCACAGCACAGGTGCGACTCGTTGGCCGACACTTTCACGTCAAACCCCATGGCGCCGAGATGCGCCTCCACGCCGCCACGCAGTTTCTGGCCATGCTGCAGCGTGCAGGGCGGATGAAACACCACCTTCCCCGTGTTGGCTGAGAGTTTGGCCGACACCCGGTCGGCGAGCTTTTCACTCAATTCGGGCAACCATTCGCTCAGATCTTTCGTCAGCTGGCTGATACGCTGCGCCTTGACCGCGTAGGCCGGGTCGTCTTTTAGAACGTGACCATATTCCTTCACAGTAACGCCGCAGCCTGACGCGTTCATGATGATGGCCTCAACCGGGCTTCCACCCGCCACATGGGGCCACCAGGCGTCAATATTGGCGCGCATCTCGGCCTTGCCACCATCCTGATCGTTGAGGTGGAATTTCACCGCGCCGCAGCAGCCCGCCTTGGGCGCCAGAACGGTCTGGATGCTGGCGGCGTCCAGCACGCGGGCCGTGGCGCTGTTGATGTTGGGCATCATCGCGGGCTGCACGCAGCCCGCCAGCATCAGCACCTTGCGCGGGTGTTGGCGGGTGGGCCATGCGCCAGCGGCCTGTTTGGCAGGCACCTTGTTTTTGAGCGCGGCTGGAAGCAACGGGCGAACCAGTTGGCCCAATTTCATGGCGGGGCCGAACAGCGGGGACGGCAAACCTTCTTTCAACGCCCAGCGCAGCACCTTTTCAGCCGCCGGGCGCGGCACTTTGGCATCGACCAGCTTGCGGCCAATGTCCACCAAATGGCCGTAATCGACCCCCGACGGGCAGGTGCTCTCGCAATTGCGACAGGTCAGGCAGCGGTCCAGGTGCATCTGCGTCTGGCGCGTGGGGGTTTCGCCCTCCAGCACCTGCTTCATCAGGTAAATGCGGCCGCGCGGGCCATCCAGCTCGTCGCCCAGCAGCTGATAGGTGGGGCAGGTGGCGGTGCAGAAGCCGCAGTGCACACACTTGCGCAAGATGGCCTCGGCGGCGATGCCGTCAGCGGTATTTTTGTATTCGGGAGCGAGGTTAGTCTGCATACAGGCGCCCGCGGTTAAAGATGTTGGCCGGGTCAAACTGACGCTTCAGTTCGCGGTGAATTCGGTCCAGCGGTGTTTTTATTGGGTGAAATATGGCCTCAGCCCCCGTTGGATATGCGCTACTAGCTATAAATAACGTAGCATTTCCGCCTGCGCGCTCAGCGGCGGCACGCAGGCGCGCGGCGTCCGCCGTCGGGGCTTTTACCCAGCGCTGGGCACCGCCCCACTCGATCAGCGTTTCACCCACCTTGAGGGGCGCAGTGGTGTCTGGCACGCTCAGGCGCCACAGGCATTCGTCGCCTTGACGGGCAAAAAACGGCAGGGTTTGCTCGCGCAGGGCTGTCCAGTCAGCCGCCACAGTTGAAGCGTCCATGCGCTCGCCGCCCATGGTCTGGCACGCAGCCTCGACGGCCGCCTTGGCACCGCGCAGGCGCACGTACAGACTGGGGCTTTCGTTGCCGCCTGTTTTGTCAGCCGACTTGTCATTGATCCAGCAACTGGCGTTGACCGGTAACGGCTTGCCCGCCCAGGCGTTGAGTTGCCTGATCGCGCTGGCCTCATCCAGATGAAACAGCAAGGTGGCTTCTGCCGTGGCCACGGGCAGCACCTTGAGCGAGACTTCGGCGATCACACCCAACGTGCCCATGGACCCCGTCATCAGGCGCGACAGGTCGTAACCGGCCACGTTTTTCATGACCTGCCCGCCAAAGGTGAGCAGCTCACCCTTGCCGTTGATCATTTGCACACCCAGAACATAGTCACGCACATTGCCCACAGCGGCTCGAGCCGGACCGCCCAGACCGGCGGCAACCATGCCGCCGACGGTGGCTACATCGCCCGCCGCCGTCGCGAAATGCGGGGGTTCAAACGGCAGATACTGCCCTTTCTCGGCCAGAGCCGCTTCAATCTCCGCGAGCGGTGTACCTGCGCGCACCGTGACCACCAGTTCACTGGGCTCGTAGCTCACGATGCCCGCTACACCGCGGGTGTCCAGAATCTCGCCCAGCAGCGCCTGACCATAGAAGTCTTTGCTGCCGCCGCCGCGAATGCGCAAAGGCTGGGCTGAGGCGGCTGCCGAGCGGACCCGGTCGATGAGATGGTTGATGGGTGAATCCATGACGGGCATGGTACCGGAGCGTTCTCGGGACCAGTTTGAATTTTTTGAAATGCCTGTGTTCAGGAAATGGCGTGGCTGCGCCCGGAGCCGAAACGTAAGGCTTAATCCTTGAAAAAATTGACCGCCAGACCCGGCACATCAACGCGGGTGGAAAACACGCAGCCCGATTGCGGCATCGCCGCCAGCTCTGCCGGGCTGCGGTTGTCGCGGGCCGTGGTGACGTACAAGGTACGCCCATCGTCGCCACCAAAGCAAGGCATGGTGGTACACAGCGCCGGCACCGGTATTTCGGCCAGCAACTCGCCCGCTGGCGACAGCTTGACGATGCGCCCGCCCTCAAACATGGCGGCGTAGTAATTGCCCTCTATATCCACAGCTGCCCCATCTGGCCGCCCACCATAGCCGCCCATGCCATATGTCCAGCCCTGTGGTTTGATCGGGAACTGGTGAAAGACGCGCATGCGGGTCATGGCATTGCTGGTCGGGTCCCAGTCCCACGCGCGAATGACGTGCTGGGGCGTGTCGGTCCAGTAAACGGTTTTGGTATCGGGCGACCATGCAAGTCCGTTGGCGATGGTGGCATGGCTGCCTTTGCGCTCCACCACCGGGATTTGGCCACCTCGGCAATCAATGGAAAAAAGCTCGGCGGTGGCTGCGGTACGCGGCTCAAACATCGTGCCGGCCCACATGCGACCCAGTGGGTCGGCCTTGCCGTCGTTAAATCGCGTCGTAGACGTGTCGTGCTCAAAGCGCTTGATGAGTTTTAGCGCGCCGCCCCATTCGCGCGCGCGGTAAATGGCGTCGCGCAGGGCTATCACCAGCCCCCCGCTCACTGCCGGGGCAATGCAGCCGGGTTCAGACGGCATAGGCCAGCTTTCTGTGCTGCCCATGAAGACATTGGCGCGCAGGATTTTTTTGCCCGGAATGTCAACCCAGTAAAGCATTTGCTCCTGCGGATGCCAGAACGGCGACTCGCCCAGCCCGCTGGGCTCGTTCGACACGGCTTGCCAGTTTGTTTTGATGATTGCGGTCATTTCAGGCTCTCTACGGAAATGGTCATTTGTGCCGACAGGGTTTCGCCCGGCTGCAGCACCGTGATGCCCAGACTCTGCCCAAGCTGGGGATTTGCTTCGGCCAGGTTCAATGCGTTGTTGACGTGGCTGACAGGCTCCATCGCCACAAATGGCTTGGTGTCGTTGGTGAAAACGACCAGTCGGGTCATGTCTGACGTGACGCGAATGCGCAGGAACTCGTCGGTCAGCGTGAGCGACCCGGCCCAGCCGTCAAAGCAATGATCCACGTTAAGCCCGGTCAACGGCACGCTCAACCCTGTTGAGGCGCTCCAATGGGTTGGAAGATTTTCCTCACTCATTTCCCATCGCCCATTGGCCTCAAAGGAGATGCGAGCGCCTGCCCGCTTGACAAAATAGGGGTGAAAGCCAAGTCCGGCAGGCGCCGGGCGATCCGACTGATTGGTCATGCTGAGCGTTGATTCAAGCCCATGGGCTGACAGGCGACACACCTGCGACGCTGCGAATGCAAATGGCCAGCTTGAATCGGGTTGGTGGTCAAGCGACAGCATGGCGAAGTGCTCATCTGCCTCCAGCACTGTCCATTCACGCATCCAACCTACACCGTGAATGGCGTGCGGCTCGGGCAGAAAGTTCTTGACCAGCGGATGACGTGTGCCGTTCCATTGCAGCAGGCCATGACCCACGCGGTTGGAAAACGGCACCAGCGGAAAGCTGCCGGCATCCCGCACGGAGGTCAGACTGTTTGCTGGAGTAGACCGCAGCACGGCAACATCATGCAGCCACAGGCCAGCGATACATCCACCCAGCGCGGGTTTGATTTCACAACGCATGCGGCTATGGGTCAGGGTCAGCGCCTGCTGCATGGCAACCCAGGTAATTTGGTTTTGAACAGGGTCATGAGCGATGGGTATTCGTGCCGCTATTGTGCACGGCCCAGTGGTACAAGGTCCGTCAATCGGCCACTGACGAAAAAAATCCGCGGCAACCGAAGTTGCCGCGGATCAAAGACCAACCCGACGGGTCAGACCGGTCTGGAGACACCCATGAAAAACTTTTATCGGCTGTAAGCGGTCTCGCCATGCGACGTGATGTCGAGGCCTTCGCGCTCGTCTTCTTCGCTCACTCGCAAACCGATCACGATATCCACAATCTTGAAGGCAATGAAGGCCACCACGCCCGAGACCACGATCGTCACCAGCACGGCTTCAGCCTGAATCATGACCTGGCTGGCAATCGAGAAGTCTGCCTTGCCAGTGCCACCCAAACTTGGCGCGGTGAACACGCCGGTCAGGATGGCGCCCAAAATGCCACCTACGCCGTGTACGCCAAACACGTCCAGCGAGTCGTCGGCACCCAGCATCTTCTTGAGGCCACTGACGCCCCACAAGCAGGCAAAGCCAGCCAGCAGACCGATGATGATGGCACCCATGGGGCCAACCGATCCGCAGGCAGGCGTGATGGCAACCAGACCTGCGACAGCACCGGATGCAGCACCCAGCATGGAGCCCTTGCCCTTGGTCATCATTTCACCCAGCGACCAGGCCAACACGGCAGCGGCGGTTGCAACCAGCGTGTTGATGAAGGCCAACGCGGCGCCACTGGTGGCTTCCAGATTGGAGCCGGCGTTGAAACCAAACCAGCCGACCCACAGCATGGAAGCACCCACCATGGTGAGCGTCAGGCTGTGCGGAGCCATGGCTTCCTTGCCGTAGCCAATGCGCTTGCCAACCATGTAGGCACCCACCAAACCGGCAACAGCCGCGTTGATATGCACCACGGTACCACCCGCGAAATCGAGCGCACCTTTGCCCAGCAAATAGCCACCGGAACCCCAAACCATGTGCGCGATGGGCACATAGCAGAAGGTGAACCAGAGCACCGAGAACAGCAGCACGGCCGAGAATTTGATGCGCTCTGCGAACGAGCCCACAATCAGTGCGCAGGTAATACCCGCAAACGTGGCCTGAAAGGCGATGAACACGTACTCAGGCAGCTTGACGGTCGACGTGAACGTGTCAGCAAGCGATTCAATGGTGACACCCTTGAGGAATATTTTCCCCAGGTCGGCAAAGACCTTGCCTTCACCGCCGAACGCGAGGCTGTAGCCGTAGACGGCCCACAAGACGCAAATCAGCGAGAACACCACCAGCACCTGCATCAGCACCGACAGCATGTTCTTGCTGCGAACCAGGCCACCATAGAACAGCGCCAGGCCTGGCACCGCCATGAAGATCACCAGCAAGGTGGCCGTCATCATCCAGGCTACATCGCCCTTGTCGACGGTGACTTTTGGCGCCTCAGCGGGCGCGGAGGCCGCCGCTTCCGCAGCGGGTGCCGCAGCTGCTTCCGCAGCTGGAGCTGCGGCTGTTACTGCAGCCGACGCCGCCGTAGCCGCCGCATCGGTTTGCGCCATAACGGCAGAGCCGGCGGCCAGCAGGCCCAGGCCAAGAACGAGGGAAAGAATTATTTTTTTCATAGGGCCTCCTTGCCCGTTTCGCCAGTGCGGATACGCACGACTTGTTCCAGGTTGTAAACGAACACTTTTCCGTCACCGATCTTTCCAGTGCGGGCAGCGCCCTCAATGGCCTCAATGACCTGATCCAGCAACTCATCGGAAATCGCTGCCTCGATCTTCACCTTGGGCAGAAAATCCACAACGTACTCGGCACCGCGATACAGCTCGGTATGGCCTTTTTGACGGCCAAAGCCTTTCACTTCGGTAACGGTAATGCCTTGAACACCGATTGCTGAAAGTGCCTCGCGCACTTCGTCCAGCTTGAACGGTTTGATAACAGCCGAAACAATTTTCATAATTTCTCCAGACTCAAATACAAGGGGACAGTTAATGACTGCACTAATTACTCCAACAGAACTTGGTGGCACGAATCAGCAGCAACTACCGTGCCAATGGCTGGGACGCAACAGCCCAATTTCTTTTTCGCCGGATAACCCGCAGGCAGCCGCGATCCGCTAAAATCACTGTATAAATATTCAGTATGCACAAATATGGTGCATACACACCAAAACAAGGCCTATTCAGATGCACCGATTTGAGGATTTATTGCCGTGAGCCTGTCTTTGGTGCAGAGCCGTGCATTGCTTGGCCTGGACGCAGCCGCAGTAACCGTTGAAGTGCATCTGGCCAATGGCTTGCCGAGCTTCACGCTGGTGGGTCTGGCCGACGTGGAAGTGAAAGAGGCGCGCGAGCGGGTTCGCTCGGCCATTCAGAATTCTGGCCTGGAGTTTCCCAACAACAAGCGCATCACCGTCAATCTCGCCCCCGCCGATCTGCCCAAAGATTCAGGGCGATTTGATCTACCCATTGCGTTGGGCATTCTGGCGGCCAGTGGGCAGATCGATGCTGCGCGGCTGGCTGGCCATGAATTTGCGGGCGAACTGTCTTTATCGGGTGAGCTGCGTCCGGTGCGCGGCGCTTTGGCCATGGCGCTGGCGCTTCATGCCAACAAGGTCTTAACCCGGCTCGTGTTGCCTGCGGTCAGCGCCGATGAAGCCGCGCTGGTGGCCGACGCCCACGTGTACCGCGCCCGCCACCTGCTTGACGTGGTGCGGCAGTTTCTGCCTCCCGGCTCGCCTGACGCCGGGCCGAATTCTGGCGCGGCTGGAGACGACCCAGCACAATCAAGCGATGGTTGGTCGCGAATTCATCCGGCGCCAAAATCGCTTGAGGCGCACTACGCCGACCTGTCAGATGTAAAGGGGCAGACTGGCGCCAAGCGCGCACTTGAAATCGCAGCCGCGGGTGGCCACAGCCTTTTGATGACCGGGCCACCGGGCTCGGGAAAGTCCATGCTCGCGCAGCGTTTTGCGGGGCTTTTGCCGCCCATGACCATGGACGAGGCGCTGCAAAGCGCCGCCATTTCCAGCCTGGTGGGGCAGTTCTCACTTGCACGGTGGGCACAGCGGCCCACCTGCAACCCGCATCACACCGCCAGCGCCGTTGCGCTTGTGGGAGGTGGTTCACCGCCGCGTCCGGGTGAAATATCCATGGCGCACCACGGCGTGCTGTTTCTGGACGAACTGCCGGAATTTCCCCGTGCCGCGCTAGAGGCGCTGCGCGAGCCGCTTGAAACCGGCGTCATCACCATCTCGCGTGCTGCAAGGCGCTCGGAGTTTCCGGCACGGTTTCAGCTCATTGGCGCGATGAACCCCTGCCCCTGCGGCTATCTGGGCTCCACTCAAAAGGCCTGCCGCTGCACGCCCGATCAGGTTTCCCGCTACCAGGGCAAGCTCAGCGGCCCGCTGATGGACCGCATCGACCTGCATGTTGATGTGCCGGCCTTGCCCGCCGCAGACCTCATGCAGGCGCCTTCGGCCGAGAGCACTGCCAAGATTCGGGAGCGCTGCGTTGTGGCCCGCCAGCGTGCGCTTGAGCGCCAGGGCGTATCCAACCATGCCTTGCAGGGCAAGCAGATCGACACCCATTTGCTGCTGGACGAGGCCGCTGGCAAATTTCTCAACGTGGCTGCCGCGAGGCTGGGCTGGTCAGCCCGCAGTACGCACCGCGCCTTGAAGGTTGCCCGCACCATTGCTGATCTGGCGGGCGCCACGCATACGCAGGTCACCCATGTGGCAGAGGCCATGCAATACCGGCGTGCGGTAAGCCCGCGGACTTGACCTCTTGATTCAGATTTTGATTAGCTATTTAATTTATAGCTAACTATTCATGACTGGCAGGGGCTAAAGGCCTATTTTCATCCAAAACGTGATGGAACCGTCTCGCCCCGCTCCAGGCGTAGCCTGACCGACAGGTCGGTGCGGGAGTCGGCGTTTTCAAGCGCCTGCTCAATCGTGATCTCACCGTTGCAAAACAGATTGAACAGCGACTGATCAAACGTTTGCATGCCCAGCTCATTGCTCTTGGTCACCACCGGCCTGATCTGGTCGATGCTGCCCCTGTTGATCAGGTCGGC
>JAHEBY010000110.1 GCA_024642025.1 Comamonadaceae bacterium
AAGTGTGGGTTTGGTCATGGTTTCGATTGCCGCAGCGGTTGGAATGTCAGGGGATTCAAAGCGTTAATTATCGCAGGCGGCGTACAGATTGGTGTCCAGCGGCTCCGCCGCCCAAATCAGGTCGCTGGAATGTAAAAAACTGCACGTTCCGCCGCGTTTCGCTTCGGATTTGTGAAAAAGTGCACATGTTTTTGCTAAGCTCCCCGTCGAATGAAAGCCTACCGCGCATCTCTGCTTCGGTTTGCCCCGCACGGAGACCCCCACCAATCCGCCATTTTTGATGAAGATGGCTTGCTGGTGGTTGGGCCGGACGGCAGCGGGTGCCCGGTGGTGCACGCTGCCGGCTCGTACCATAGCCTCAGGGCAAACCTGAGGGATCAGTTCCCAAACCTTGAAGTGCAACACCTGCCGGGCCGCATTATTGCTCCGGGTTTCATAGACCTGCACCTTCACTATCCGCAAACGCAGGTCATTGGCTCCCCGGCGGCGGGCTTGTTGCCGTGGCTGGAAAAATACACCTTTCCAGAAGAAAAAAACTTCTCAGCCCCCGACTATGCTGCGCAGGAAGCTTCTTTTTTTATAGCGGAGGTGTTGCGCAATGGCGTTACTACGGCGCTGGCATTTGCGTCTTCACACCCTGCATCGGTCAACGCGCTATTTACCGAAGCCAAAGCCCGCAACATGCGCCTGATCACCGGCAAATGCCTGCAGGACCGCAACTCGCCCGACGGCCTGCGCGACGAAACCGAGCAAAGTTTGATTGACACCGAGGCGCTCATCCGCCGATGGCACGGCAAAGGGCGGCTGGGCTATGCCATCACGCCACGTTTTGCGCCGAGCAGCACCGATGCGCAGTTGCGCGGGGCAGGCGAGCTGGCGGCTCGCTATCCGGACGTGTGGATCCAGTCCCACGTCGCCGAAAACACAGATGAAATCAAGTGGGCGCGGGAGCTGTTTCCCAAGTCTCGCTCCTATTTGTCCACCTACGCAGACTTCGGCCTGATGCGTGAACGAGCCGTCTATGCGCACAGCATCCATCTGGACGACGCTGACCGCAACCTGATGCGCGCCACCGGTGCCGCCGCGGCCGTGTGCCCCACCAGCAATCTGTTTCTGGGCAGTGGTTTTTTTGACTTTGCTGCGTCGGACCGCGCGGGTTTTGCTTATGGACTGGCAAGCGACGTGGGTGGTGGCACCAGTTTCAGTCCGTTTCACACCATGCTGGCGGCCTATTACGTCGGCCGGGCACCGGTGGCAGGCCTCGCGCCGCAGCCTGGCTTGTCGCTGAGTCCGCAACTGCTGTGGTGGCGGCACACAGCGGGCGCTGCCCGGGCGATGGGCCTTGAGGGTGTGGTGGGCAACCTGCAAGTGGGCTGTGAGGCTGACTTTATTGTGCTGAACCCAAAGGCCACGCCCCTTCTGGCTCGCAAGGCCGCTCAGGCTTCCAGTGTGGATGAACTGCTGTTTGCCATGATTGTGCTGGGTGACGACCGGCTGATCGAAAATGCCGTTATCTCGACATAAAATTGGCCTTTAGGCCCCGTCAAATAATCATAGTTAGCTACTAATAATGTAGCATTTGTCGAAGTAAGAGAAGTGCGGGGCAATCGACCTGTGGAAGCCTCGGGGGCAACACTACAATCTCTGCCACACAGAGGAGTCGGGCCCCAATGAGCATCAAGAGCGACAAATGGATACGCCGTATGGCCGAAACCACAGGCATGATCGAGCCGTTCGAGCCCGGGCAAATTCGGGCCCGCGAGGTGCAGGGTGCCAGCCAGAAAATCATCAGTTATGGCACCAGCAGCTATGGCTACGACATTCGCTGCGCCCCCGAGTTCAAAGTCTTCACCAACATCCACAGCACGGTGGTGGACCCCAAGAATTTCGATGAGAAGAGCTTTGTTGATTTCCACGATGACGTGTGCATCATCCCGCCCAACAGTTTCGCGCTCGCACGCACGGTGGAGTACTTCCGCATCCCGCGCAATGTGCTGACAATCTGCCTGGGCAAGAGCACCTACGCGCGGTGCGGCATCATCGTCAACGTCACGCCGTTCGAGCCCGAGTGGGAAGGCTATGTGACGCTTGAATTCTCAAACACCACGCCGTTGCCGGCCAAAATTTACGCGGGTGAGGGCTGCGCGCAGGTACTGTTTTTCGAGAGCGACAAGGATGACGTCTGCGAGACCAGCTACAAAGACCGCGGTGGAAAATATCAGGGTCAGGTTGGGGTAACGCTGCCCAAGGCCTGATTGGCGACAGTCAGCTCTGCGTGCCTGCGCCCAGCGGCAGGTCGCTGGTTTGGGTTAATGCCACCTGCACCGCCAGTTTGAGCCCGCGCACCATGTCGTCCAGCACCATGTTGGGAACACCCTGGCCGGGCAACCACGGAACGTGAATAAAACCGCCTCGCACAAGGTTGCCACTGCCAGTCTTCTTGGCCAGCCGGTGCATCAAGCCATAAAACACGTGATTGCAGACAAATGTGCCTGCCGTCTGCGAAACCTCGGCCGGTATTGCGTTTAGCGTCAGCGCAGCGAGCATGGCCTTAATGGGCAGCGTGGTGAAATAGGCCGCTGGGCCGCCGGATACGACGGGTGTGTCGACTGGCCGCAGCGAGGCGTTGTCGGCAATCGGTGCATCGTTCACGTTAACGGCCACACGCTCAAGCGACAACGCGCTGCGCCCCCCAGCTTGCCCTACGCAAATCACCAGAACGGGCCGGTGCCGAGCCAGCAGCGCATCCAGTTGTTGCAATGACTTATCAAAAACCGTTGGCAATTGAGCCGCAACGAGTCGATGTTTGGCGATGCTGCGTCCATGCAACGATTTGACCGCCAGCCAGCTGGGGTTGATCGCTTCGCCGCCGAAGGCGTCAAACCCTGTCAGGAGGACTTTTGGCTGCGCCTGCGATGGACGGGTATTGCGGGGTAACATGGCGGCAATTTACCCCATGTGGGTGTACCAGAGGAGAAGTGCCATGAAATGGGAAGGCAACCGCCAGTCGGACAATGTGGAAGATCGCCGCGGCAGCGGTGGCGGTGGCGGTCTGATTGGTGGGCGTGGCATTGGGGTGGGCACCATCGTCATTGCCTTGCTGGGGGGCTGGATTTTTGGTGTAAATCCCCTCACCATTTTGGGCCTGCTCAGTGGGGGCGAGTCGCCAATGGCGCAGGTGCAGCAAGGCCCCGCCCAGCGGCCGCCGGCCGACGATGTGGGAGCCCGATTTGTCTCGACCGTATTGGCCGATACAGAAGACGTCTGGACGCAGGTGTTCTCCGCTGGCGGCGCAAACTACAGCAAACCCAAGCTTGTGCTGTTCAGCGGTGTCACGCCAACGGGATGCGGCACCGGCCAGGCCTCGATGGGCCCGTTTTATTGCCCGGGCGATCAGAAGGTTTATATCGACCTGAGTTTCTACAAGACCCTGCGGGACAGGCTGGGTGCTCCAGGTGATTTTGCGCAGGCCTACGTCGTAGCTCACGAAATTGGGCATCACGTGCAAAACCTGCTGGGTATCAGCGAGAAAATGGACAGCCTGCGCGGCCGTGTCAGCCAAACCGAATTCAATGCGATGAGTGTTCGTCTTGAGCTGCAGGCGGACTGTCTGGCGGGTGTGTGGGCTAACCATGCGCAGGCGTCGCGGCAAATCCTTCAGAGCGGCGACATTGAAGAGGCCATGAACGCCGCGGCAAAAATTGGGGACGACGCCTTGCAGCGTTCAGCCGGCGGCGCCGTCGTGCCTGACAGCTTTACCCACGGCACCAGCGCCCAGCGCCAGCGCTGGTTTCAGTCTGGCCTGCAAAACGGCAGCATCAAGGCCTGCGACACCTTCGCGTCACGTCAGCTGTGATGCCGGTTATGGTGGATAGGGGATAATGGGGGTTTACCCCAGAGATTTCTCCCTCACCCGTATTGATGACAGACACCGTTTCCGAAGCTATTGAACTGCGCGTAGATTCCTTCTCCCAGTTGAACCTGGCGCCATCCCTGTCGCGCGCCGTGGCCGAGTTGGGCTATGAGTCCATGACGCCGATTCAGGCGCAGGCGATCCCGGTGGTGATTCAGGGCCGCGATGTAATGGGAGCCGCCCAAACCGGCACCGGCAAAACGGCCGCGTTTTCGCTGCCATTGCTGCAGCGCATGCTAAAGCATGAAAACGCCTCCACCTCGCCAGCACGCCACCCGGTTCGTGCCCTGGTATTGTTGCCCACGCGCGAGCTTGCGGATCAGGTGGCTCAGTCGGTCAAAGCCTATGCCAAATACACACAGTTGCGTACGGCAGTGGTCTTCGGCGGCATGGACATGAAGCCGCAAACGGCTGAGCTGAAGCAGGGTGTTGAAGTGCTGGTGGCTACGCCGGGCCGCCTGCTGGACCATATTGAAGCCAAGACGGCTGTGCTCAATCAGGTCGAGTACGTGGTGTTGGACGAAGCCGACCGCATGCTGGACATCGGCTTTTTGCCGGATCTGCAGCGCATCCTCTCCTACCTGCCCAAGCAACGGACCACCTTGCTGTTTTCGGCCACGTTCTCGCCAGAAATCAAGCGCCTGGCCAACAGCTATTTGCAAAACCCTGTCACGATTGAAGTGGCCCGCTCCAATGCCACCGCCTCAACCGTAGAGCAGCATTTTTACAGTGTGGGTGATGACGACAAACGCCGCGCGCTGCACCAGATTCTCAAAGATCGCGGCATGAAGCAGGCCTTTGTGTTCGTCAACAGCAAACTCGGCTGCGCACGCCTCGCGCGCTCGCTGGAACGAGAAGGGCTCAAAACGACTGCGCTTCACGGCGACAAAAGCCAGGACGAGCGCTTGAAGGCGCTTGACGCGTTCAAGCAAGGTGCGGTCGATTTGCTGGTGTGTACCGATGTGGCCGCCCGCGGCCTGGACATCAAGGATGTGCCAGCAGTGTTCAACTTTGATGTGCCGTTCAATGCGGAAGACTATGTGCACCGCATTGGCCGCACCGGACGGGCCGGTGCCGAGGGCTTGGCGGTGACGTTTGTATCCAAAAGTGACGCTCGCCTCGTCGGTGACATTGAGAAGCTCATCAAAACAAAAATTGACCTTGAAGCGGTCGAGTTTGAAGACGATCAGCCGAAAATTCGTGAGCAAGGTCGCATCAACGATGGGCGTCGCGCGTGGCGCGAAGCGGGAGAAATGGGTGACCCCCGCGATGTGCTGGACGCTCGCCGCGAACCCCGCGAACCCCGCTCACCGCGGCCAACACGTGCGGCACAGCAATCTCGAGATCCGTTTTTTGACAAGCCCTACGAGCCGCCTGCTTCCGACGCCCCGCCACCATGGGATTCCGGCAAAGCGCCCGCTCCGCGTGGCATTTCAGCCAATATTCGACCCAAGCGGAAAGTCGCTGCGCTGTTCAAGCCTGAATAGTTGGCCTAGCCTGGCCTCTGAGCTTGCATGCAGGGCACCTGAATCAACTCATTTGCGCTCGCTGTCCGAGGGTCAACCCGGAGTGCGCTAAGCGAGCCTCCCCATACGCAACCCGTGTCGAGGGAAATCACGTCATTTCTGTCGCGCATCCAGCCCAGCGTGGACCAATGACCAAACGCCACAATGACCTCTGCCGTTTTGCGCCCAGGCACATCAAACCATGGCATATAGCCTTCAGGCGCAGCCCCGGCACCTTCCTTGGTGGCGAATTCCATCTCGCCACGCGCCGAACAAAATCTGAGGCGCGTCAGCGCGTTCACAATCACCCGGAGGCGTTCAATTCCGGTTAAGGAATGGTGCCACGTGGAGGGGTCATTTCCGTACATGGAGTGCAGGAAGTCGCCCAGATCCGGCCCTCGAAGTACGGCTTCCACTTCCGATCCAAGTGCTACTGTGTCAGTAGCTGTCCACGAAGGCAAAACACCGGCATGGACCATTAAATACGCTTTGTCTTGAGTATTTTCGGCCAACGCCATACGTTGATGGCGCAGCCAAACCAGCATGTCCGCACGGTCTGGGGCGTCCAGAATGTCATCCAGCGTATCGTTTCGGTGCGGCTTGCGAACGCCGTGCGCGACGGCCAGCAAATTCAGGTCATGGTTGCCCAGCAGGCAGCGGGCTGCGGAACCCAGCTTCATCATGCGCCGCAGCACGCTGGCCGACGCCGGCCCTCGGTTGACGAGGTCGCCCAGAAGAACCAGTGAATCACGGCTGGGCGAAAAGGAAATTTTTTCCAGCAGACTTTGCAGCGCGGCATCGCAGCCCTGTACGTCGCCAATCAGGTAAAGTGCCATGGTGTTGATTTTCACCCCGGATCCATGGATTTTTTGCTGATTGCGTTGTTGACCCTGCTCAATGGCGCGTTTGCCATGTCGGAACTGGCGTTGACTGCCAGCCGCAAGGTGCGTCTGATGGCGCTGGCGGACGATGGCGACCAGGGCGCCCAAGCGGCGCTGACGCTTCTGGAGAACCCTACCCAGTTCCTCTCATCCGTTCAGGTAGGCATTACATCAATCGGGGTGCTCAACGGCATCATCGGCGAGGCCGCGTTCAGTTCAGGCGTATCTGCGTGGCTGGAAAACTTTGGCCTGCACGAGCGGGCGGCAGACATTACTGCAACCGCACTGGTCGTCACGCTCATCACCTTTGTGACGATTGTGTTTGGTGAACTGGTGCCCAAGCGAATCGGGCAACTCTACCCCGAGACCGTAGCCCGTTGGGTGTCCATCCCCATGACCTGGGTGGCAAAGGGCGCCAAACCTTTTGTGGCGCTGCTGTCCATGTGCACCCATGGCATCCTCAAACTGCTGCGTATCGACACGGCTGGCGACCGGCAGGTCACAGAGGCTGAAATCGACGCGAGTCTGGTAGAGGGTGTGGATGCCGGGTTGATTGAAGCTCATGAACACCAGATGCTCCGTAACGTGTTTCACCTGGATGACCGGCCGCTGATGTCCATGATGTTGCCCCGTGTGGACATTGAATGGCTGGAAGGGCAGGACTCCGCTGCACAAAATCTGAAACGCGTAGGGTTGGGAGGTGACCGAGGAACCCATTCCTGGTATCCGGTCTGTCGTGGCTCGCTCGATCATGTGCTGGGCGTCATTAGTGTCGGCAAATTGCTGGAGCTGTGCAATGGCCCGGACGGGGGTCGTGAAGGCCATATTGCCGATCATGTGCGCGAGGTTTCTTTTGTTCCCGAAACGCTGACGGGTATGGAGTTAATCGCGCAGTTTCGCACCCGCTCTGCGCGCATGGTATTTGTGGTCGATGAATACGGCGTGGTGCAGGGTCTGATCACGCCCAATGATCTGCTTGAAGCGATTACTGGCGAGCTTCAACCGCACGCGCAGACCGACGCCTGGGCGATTCGTCAGGAAAATGGCTCGTGGCTGATTGACGGATTCATGCCCGTAGGTGAGTTGAAATCGCGCCTGGCGATTGACGAGCTGCCCGAAGAAGACCGCGGTCGTTACAACACCGTTGCCGGCCTGCTGATGTCGGTGTCTGGCGATTTACCGTCCATCGGTGAGCGCATCGATTGCGCGGGGTGGGCTTTTGAAATTGTCGCCCTCGATGGCAAACGGATCGACAAGGTCTTGGCCAGCGTGCTGCCGACCGAAGACCCTGTTTAAAGTCGACCGGCCAGACGGTAGGCCGCAAAGCCAATCATTTCGTGCAAACCAAGTTGCCAGCCTTTTGCACCATCACCCAAAGAGAAGGCAGTCCACGGCGTTGACGGGCCAGTTCTGAAATCTACGGGAAAAGCCGTCACGTTCCAGCCGGCTTTCGCAAAGGTCGCCATTGAGCGTGGCATGTGTGTTGCCGATGTGAGCAGCAACCAGCGTTGATTGATGTCTACGCCGGGAAGACGTGCCGAGAAGATTGCGTTCTCGTAGGTGTTGCGGGAGTCTGATTCGTAAACCACGCGCGACGCAGAAACGCTAAGACTGTCAAAAAAGATTTTCGCTCGCTGCGCTTCGGACGGCCCGGAACCAAACAGCAAACCTTCGCCACCGGTAAAAATGACTTGCAGCTTGGGGTGCCTTTGCATCAGGGAGACGGCGATGGTCATGCGTTCGGCTGCTTCATTGAGCAGCGGCTGGTCGTGGCCCTCATACACATAACCGGGCGCAAGCGCGCCTCCCAATATGACTACCCCGGCATAGCCACT
>JAHEBY010000111.1 GCA_024642025.1 Comamonadaceae bacterium
GCGCCGCATCAATGTCGAACCGCTGGATCACAAAGCGGTGCATGGCATGGTGTACGACATCATGAATGACACCCAGCGCAAGGCTTACGAAGAGTTTCTGGAAGTCGACTTTTCTTTCGAAATCGACGGGCTGGCTCGTTTTCGGGTCAACGCGTTCAACCACAACCGGGGTGCTGGCGCTGTGTTCCGGACGATTCCGTCAAAAATCCTGACACTTGAACAGCTCGGTGCGCCGAGGATTTTTGGTGATTTGGCGCTCAAGCCCCGTGGCCTGGTGCTGGTAACTGGCCCGACCGGGTCGGGCAAGTCCACCACGCTGGCCGCCATGGTGAATTACCTGAACGAAACCGAATTCGGCCACATCCTGACCGTGGAAGACCCCGTCGAGTTCGTGCATGAATCAAAAAAATGTCTGGTCAACCAGCGCGAAGTGGGGCCGCACACCTTGAGCTTTTCCAACGCACTGCGATCGGCGCTGCGCGAAGACCCGGACGCGATTCTGGTTGGCGAACTGCGGGACCTGGAGACGATCCGGCTGGCGCTGACCGCCGCGGAGACCGGCCACTTGGTGTTCGGGACGCTGCACACCTCGTCGGCCGCCAAGACCATCGACCGGATCGTCGACGTGTTTCCGGCGGCCGAGAAGGAAATGGTGCGCGCGATGCTCTCGGAGTCGCTGCGCGCGGTGATCTCGCAGACGCTGCTCAAGACCAAGGACGGCACGGGCCGCGTGGCCGCGCACGAGATCATGATCGGGACTCCGGCGATCCGCAACCTGATCCGCGAGGCCAAGGTCGCGCAGATGTATTCCAGCATTCAGACTGGCAACAGCGTTGGCATGCAGACACTTGACCAGAATCTGACCGATTTGGTCAAACGCAATGTCATCAGCGCCAGCGAAGCGCGGAGCAAGGCGAAGATTCCGGAAAACTTCCCGGGATAGAAAATCAATCAAACACAGGAGCCACCAATGAAGGGCATTCTCGGACTCTTGCGTCAACGGGTTGGAGGCGATCGCGCGGGCGACGACGTATCCGACTCGATGATGTTTACTTCTGCATTTGCAGAGCAGGGCGTAGACCCTTCACTGCTGGTTCCCTGGGAATTTCGGGCCGGAGAAATTGGCGCCAAAAGACTGAGCGCTGATCGGGCCACAAAAATACTGCAAACGCTCTGGGCCAAAGACAAGTACATGAGCCAGCTCGATGCACAGTCCATTTTGAGCTTGCAGAGCTATTTTGACTTTGCTGTCATTCCGGCTGGTTGCGACGTTATCCGGCAGGACGAATATGGCAACTTCATGGTGGTACTTCTTAGCGGAACCATCGCCGTTGACCGTCTGCAACCCTGGGGCGAGCGTATGCGGCTTGCAGAAACGCGACCAGGTGATATTCTTGGCGAAATGTCATTGCTTGACAGCGGCATACGTTTCTCGGCCTGCAATACACTCAGCGAGTGCGAGGTAGCGGTATTGAGCACTGATGGCATGGATCAGATGATGACGACTGATCCATCGCTGGCGGCAAAACTCATTGCCGTTCTTGCCAGAAAGCTGTCGCTTCGCCTGCGTGTGGTCAGCGCCCGTTTAAGCGACCGCAAGTAATTTCAACCTGAAACAGTTCGGGAGAAACAGAGGTTATGGAACGCGATCAGGCAACCAGGTTCATCAACGACCTGCTCAAATTGATGGTCAGCCGAAACGGCTCTGACCTGTTTATCACTGGCGATTTTCCGCCCGCTGTGAAGGTGGATGGCAAAGTGACCAAGGTATCGCCGCAGCCCCTGAGTGCGGCGCATACGCTCGCTTTGGCCCGCTCGATCATGAACGACAAGCAGGCGGCGGAGTTTGAACGCACCAAGGAATGCAACTTCGCCATTTCGCCCACGGGTGTGGGGCGCTTTCGGGTCAACGCGTTCATTCAGCAGGGCAAGGTGGGCATGGTGTTGCGGGTCATTCCCGCCCTGTTGCCCACTATTGACAGCCTGGGGATGCCTCAGATTCTGAAAGATGTGGCGGGCTCCAAGCGTGGCTTGTGCATTTTGGTGGGGGCAACCGGCTCTGGCAAATCCACGACGCTGGCTGCGATGGTCGACTGGCGCAATGAAAACTCGTTTGGCCACATCATCACCATTGAAGACCCCGTCGAATTTGTGCACATGCACAAAAACTGCGTCGTGACGCAGCGCGAAGTTGGATTAGACACTGACAACTGGGGAATCGCGCTTAAAAACACGCTGCGTCAGGCTCCTGACGTGATCTTGATGGGCGAAATACGGGACCGCGAAACCATGGAGCACGCCGTTGCATTTGCAGAAACAGGCCACCTGTGTCTGGCGACCCTGCACGCCAATAGCGCCAACCAGGCGCTGGACCGCATCATCAACTTCTTTCCCGAAGAGCGTCGCGCACAGCTATTGATGGATCTCTCTCTCAACTTGCGGGCGTTGGTGTCGCAACGCTTGATTCCCATGCAGGACGGCAAAGGGCGCACCGCCGCAGTAGAAATCATGCTCAACACGCCGCTTATCTCTGACCTCATCTTCAAGGGTGACGTGTCTGAAATCAAGGAGATCATGAAAAAGAGCCGCAATCTGGGCATGCAGACCTTTGACCAGGCCTTGTTCGACGCCTATGAGAGCAACCTCATCACCTATGAAGATGCGCTTCGCAACGCGGACTCGCTGAACGATTTGCGACTGCAGATCAAACTCAACAGCCAGCGCGGCCGCTCGGCGGACCTGGCCGCTGGCACTGAAAACTACGCAATTGTCTGATTGGCTGGCGCCAGACCCAGCACTCCGTTAAACCAATACGTGAACTCCATCAATTCAAAAACTTACGATGCAACGCCACCCCGCAGGGTGGCTTTTTTGGGCCTGGGTGTCATGGGTTACCCAATGGCGGGCCACCTCGCTCGGGCTGGGCATCAAGTCACCGTATTCAATCGAACCGCTTCTAAATCAATAGCATGGTGTGAAGATTTTTCGGGGGCTGAGGGCATAAATCATGCAAAGACACCGCGTGAAGCCGCTACTGCCAATGAGATTGTTTTCTGCTGCGTAGGCAATGATGACGACCTGCGAAGTGTGACGCTTGGCGCCGATGGTGCCTTTGCTGGCATGAAGTCGGGCAGTGTTTTTGTCGATCACACCACAGCATCGGCCAATATTGCGCGCGAGTTGTTTGCCGTTGCCAAGGAAAAGGGCCTTGCCTTCCTGGACGCACCGGTGTCAGGCGGTCAGGCAGGCGCGCAAAACGGCTTGCTGACAGTGATGTGCGGTGGTGAGAAGTCCGCGTTTGAGTTCGTTCAACCAGTGGCCATGGCGTTTTCACGCGCTTTCACACTTCTGGGCGAAAGTGGTGCGGGCCAGCTTGCCAAGATGGTCAACCAGATTTGCATTGCCGGGCTGGTTCAAGGCTTGAGCGAAGCCATTGCCTTTGGACAGAATGCGGGGCTTGACATGAACCAGGTGCTGGACGTCATAGGCAAAGGTGCTGCACAAAGCTGGCAAATGGACAACCGCGGCGAAACCATGGCCGCCGACAAGTTTGACTTTGGCTTTGCCGTCGACTGGATGCGCAAAGACTTGGGCTTGGTGCTCGACGAAGGCAAGCGCAATGGCTCGCGTTTGCCCGTCACCGCACTGGTTGACCAGTTTTATGCCGACGTCCAGCAAATGGGCGGGCGCCGCTGGGACACATCCAGCCTGATCAAGCGCCTGAAATAGCGCTCGCCGCTGGCTTCGCAGCTGCCCTGGCGCCAATCAGTTGGTTTTGGGCAGGCCCTGGAGCTCTTCTTCGGTCAGAATTTCGAACAGGCGCACCACGCGCTGCACACCATTGGTTGCGCGGGCCAGATCGGTCGCGCGAGCAGACTCCCGTTGGGTGACGCGACCCATCATGTAGACCGTTCCCCGCTCTGTGACCACCTTAAAGGCATTGGCGAACAGGTCTTTGGTGTCAAGCAAGCTGGCCTTGACACGACCGGTAATAAGCGCATCGGATGAACGGTCTGCCAGGGACGATTTGGTGGCCACGACCAGCTCGTTGACGATGGACTTCACGTTGTCGATCTTTTTGACTGCATCGTCAATCCGCTGTTTGTCCTCAGGCGTCGGCACTTCACCTGTCAGCAACACCTGCCCGTTGTAACTGGTCACGTTGACGTGGGCGCGATCACCCGTCGCCTCGAGAATTCGATTGTTGGCACGCAGTTCGATACCTTCGTCATTCAGGTAGCTCCCCGATGCACGCCGATCCGTAGCCACAAGACCGCCAACGGCCGCTCCACCCACAACCAGCGGCACACACGCCGTCATGCTGGAGAGCGTACAACCCGCCAGCGCAAATGCGAGCCATAGTTTTTGATGGCTTGCTGCCAGCTTGATGGGCATTTTGAGATTCATGATTATGTTTCCTGTTCGCCCAATAGCTGGGCATCCACTGCATCGCAAATGCAATGCAAAGTCAAAACGTGGACCTCCTGAATCCGGGAGGTCCGCTCGTGGGGCACGCAAATACTGACATCTGTGTCGCGCAACGCCTGCGCCATTTTGCCACCTCCGCTACCGCAGAGGCCCACCACAATCATTTCACGCTCGTGGGCTGCGTTGACGGCGGCCAGCATATTCGCAGAATTGCCGTGTGTTGAAATAGCCAGCAACACGTCTCCTGCGACCCCCAGCGCGCGCACCTGCCGGGCATACACATCAGCGAAACCGTTGTCCTCGGCGACTCCCGTCAGCAGCGCGCTGCTGGCGCACAGCGCAATGGCACCAAGCTCGGGGCGATCCCGCTCCAGACGGCCCACAAAATGTGATGCAAAGCGCTGCGCGTCGGCACCCGAGCTACCGTTTCCGCATGCCAGCACTTTTCCGCCACTGGTCACACAGGCCAATACCGCCTGCACTGCGGCCGCAATAGGAAGGCTCAAGCTCTCCGCGCACTGGTATTTCAGGTCGGCGCTGTCAATAAAGTGTTGTTGAACCCGTTGCTCAAGCATGGTGGGAATGATACCTGCGCCCTGCCAATCACCCCTTCCCTGGGGTCAAAACGCCTCAAACGCGCCCCGTAGCCATCGCACACCGTCGGGTCCAATGGCCACAAGGTCAAAGCGACAGGGCGGTGTGTCCCGAACGCGCATCAGGTAGTGTTGCGCGGCAAAGATCAGGCGGCGCTGCTTGGCAAAGCCCACGCTGGCAGCTGCGCCACCAAAAGAGCCATTGAGTCGCTTGCGCACCTCGACAAACACAGTTGTTCCGTCGGTGTCGCGCATGACAAGATCGATTTCTCCGCCACCACGGCCGGGCGTCCGATAATTGCGCTCCAATAGCTTCAGACCCGCTCGCTGAAGGTATTGCAAAGCGTGATCTTCGGCCTTGTCTCCGATTTGCTTTGTGGTGGATGGTTTTTCCATCGCTGGATTGCCGAGAATTTGAGGGAAGTAATTGACTACCGCTTATACACAGGCCCTGGCCGCTGCCCGCGATGCCGCGTCGAACCAGCATTATCCGCAAGGTGCGCTGTATGTGGTTGCCACGCCAATTGGCAACCTCGCCGACATCACCTTGCGCGCGTTGCATGTGCTTGACCTTGCAGACACGCTTGCCTGCGAAGACACGCGCCATTCGCAGGCGCTGTTGCGAGCCTATGGAATCGACAAGCCAGGCTCCCGCATGCTGGCCGTGCATCAACATAACGAGGCTGAAGCTGCGCAACACGTCATCGACCGACTGCGACAGGGCCAGCGCGTGGCGTATGTCAGCGACGCGGGCACGCCTGCCATCAGCGACCCCGGTGCCCGGCTGGTGGCTGCGGTTCAGGCCAGCGGGCTGCGGGTGGTGCCACTTCCCGGCGCCAGCAGCATTACATCGGTGCTGAGCGTGGCGGGCATTGGCGAGGTTACAGACGCGGACGCGGCAGGCTTCGTCTTCATGGGATTTCTGCCCTCCAAAGCCGCCGAGCGGACGGCGGCGGTATCCGCGCTGGCGGCTGAGCAGCGCTGCGTGGTACTGCTCGAAGCCCCACACCGAATTGACGCGCTGGTCGAAGCGCTTGCCGCGCTGCGGGAGCGGCCTGTCACCGTAGGGCGGGAGCTGACCAAGCAGTTCGAGGAAATCGCCACGCTCCCCGCTGCGGCGTTGCCGGCTTGGTTGAAGGGCGAGGTCAACCGGTCACGGGGCGAGTTTGTGCTGGTGGTGCATCCCGCAGCTGCCGTGGCCAGTCACAACCCAGACCATCGCGTGCTGACACTGCTGTTGGAAGAGTTACCCCTCAAAACAGCCGTCAAACTGGCCGCAAGCATCACTGGAACACCCAAAAATGCGCTTTACGAGGCTGCGCTGGCGATGAAAAAGACGGTTGACGATGCGTGATCTGGCAATGGGCCAATTCCAGAATAAACACCTGGCTGTGAACGCTCAACGCTCCTTCACATAAGGTCGGCCCAGCGCCTCTGGCGCCACCGCCTTGCCAATGAATCCGGCCAGCAGCACCACGGTGAGCAGATAGGGCAATCCCTGAATCGCCTGCACGGGCACTTCGCCGATGACCGGCAGATGCACGCCCTGCAACCGTATGGCTACTGCATCCAGAAAACCAAACAGCAGGCAGGCCCAGAAGGCGCCGATGGGGTGCCACTTGCCAAAAATCATGGCCGCCAGCGCCATAAAGCCCCGCCCTGCCGTCATGTTGGGCACAAACGATGCGTTTTGGGCCAGCACCAGATAGCTGCCTGCCACCCCGCACAGCAAGCCATTGAGCGTCAGTGCGGCATAGCGCATGCCTTTGACCGATACGCCGGCCGCGTCCACCATGTGCGCGTTTTCGCCTACCGCGCGAAGCCGCAGCCCAAAGCGCGTGCGGTAAAGCAGCCACCAGACCGCCGGCACCAGCAACAAAGTCGCATAAACCAGCAGGTTGTGGCTAAGCAAGCCTTCCCCCAGAATGGGACCGACTAGAGGAATGCCCTGCAGCCGCGCGGCAAGCTGCGGGAAAACAGCGAGCATGCGCACCTCGGTGCTGACCGCTGGGGTTTGCCCGCCCTGATGAAACCACGCAATGCCCAGCACAATGGTCATGCCGGCAGCAATGATGTTGATCGCCACGCCAGACACCACCTGGTCCCCGCCGTGGCTCACGCAAGCGAAGCCGTGCAACCAGGACAACACCACGGTCACGCCCATGGCCGCCAGCAAGGCCAGCATCGTGGAGCCCGTGGTGACGCCAACCGCCCCAGCGGTGAAGGCTGCGATCAGCATTTTTCCTTCCAGACCAATGTCGATCACACCAGAGCGTTCGGACAAAAGACCCGCCAGCGCACACAGAATCAGCGGCGTGGAAACCCGCAGCGTTGAAGCCAATACAGCGCCAATCAGGGCATCATCCATGTGCGCGCTCAGACATCTTTTACTCCCGTTTTTATAGCTATTTTCTTATTGTTGACGGGGGCTAGAACCATATTTATTGCACCATTTACCCATGG
This sequence comes from Comamonadaceae bacterium, assembly GCA_024642025.1. Lineage (GTDB taxonomy): Bacteria > Pseudomonadota > Gammaproteobacteria > Burkholderiales > Burkholderiaceae_C > Egaibacter. The sequence goes on from JAHEBY010000111.1 coordinate 7,485, forward strand.
CGCGATCACGTAGGCCATGGCGCCAGAGAACAGCACAATGAAGCCCTGCAACATGACCACCATATCCCGGCTGAATCCGCGAATCTCAAAGCTGACCTCGGCCCCGCCCTGAAACAGCGCGCCAAACAGCACACTGGCCAGCACGATGCCAAAGGGGTGGTTTCGCCCGATGAGCGCCACCGCAATACCCGTAAACCCGGCACCGCTGACAAATTCAAGCAAGAGCTTGCCGTTGACGCCCGCAATCTCGTTCATACCCACCATGCCGGCCAGCGCTCCCGATACCGACATGGCAATCATGACCTGGTGTTTGGGGCGAATTCCAGCGTAAGCCGCCGCACTGGCACTGGAGCCAACGGCCCGCAGCGAATAGCCCGCACGGGTGCGCCAGAGAAAAAAGTAAACGCCTACTGCCGCCAGCAGCGCCAGAAAAAAGCTGATGTTCAGCGGCGACGCGGGCCATGCGATCCCCAACCAGCCCAGAAAGTCACGCATGCTGGTGAGCTTGGCCGCCGGGCCAAAAACAGCACTTTCGACCGACATGGAACCCGGTGGCTTCAGGTGATTCACCAAGAGGTAAACCAGCAGCGTGCTAGCCAGAAAATTGAACATGATGGTGGTGATCACCACATGGCTGCCGCGGTA
>JAHEBY010000112.1 GCA_024642025.1 Comamonadaceae bacterium
CGGCTGGGGTGCGCAGGCCGGTGAATTGGCGGGCAAGCTCAAGCAGCCGCTCCAGCTGTGGGTGTTGTGGCCGAAATAAATGCCGCAGCGAATAGCTGGGTTGGCACCCATTTCTATCGGACAATTAGCTATGTAAATTATAGCTGATTACGCTTATTTGACAGGGGCTAGAGGCTTAAAATGCTTGTAACAGTGGGGCTTTAACGGTTTATTGCCAGTCAGAATGACCCGAGCCCAAACGGCCGCCGCCGCGGGTCAAAGAGCCACAAGATCCAGATGCACGGGCCAGTTCACCGCGGGCACGGTGCCGACGGCAGGGTTGCCGATGACGTGGAAAGCGTGTTGAAGTGCCAGCTCATACCGGCCCGCGCGGTTGGCGCACACGCGGTAGCCACCATCAGACGGTGTCACCCAAACGCTGGTGTTGCCGCTGGCCTGCACCTGCCAGTCCGTCATCTGGCCTCCACCGGTCTGGGCCAGTCGCAGGTCCATGCAAAATCCCTTGCGCATCGTCGAGACCAGCACCACACGTTGCAGCGCTGATACGTGCCCACTTGGTCCATCTGCCGCGGGTAGCAGGGCTGGATAGCTGTTTTCAACCAGCCGCAACATGGGCGGGATGATGATCCGAAAGTCCAGTGAACTGCGGGTTTGGCGGCCATCGGCGCTGAGTGCGCCTTCAGCCCGCGCTTCGGGCAAACTGATCGCAAAGCATGCCAGCAGGGCAAGGCTCAGCACAGGCTTCGGAATCAGGTGTCGAGTAGATCGACGCAGGCGGGGGGGAGATTGTTTGGCCATACCTGCGTATCGGCAGGAATGAGCCTTACTTGAGCCGTCTTGGTCTTATGTCTGATCTATGGCCGCAGCCTCTTGCTGGGCCGGGCGCTAGTTGCCGCTCTGACGCACTGCACCAATGGACAGGCGCTGGTCTTCGCGCACCCGCACCTCGACGGATGTGCGCCCGTCACCCGGCGCCACCCACGGCAGCGGCAAGGTTTCATTGAGCACCGTGATCACGTGCTTGCCCGACGCGACAAACGGAAACTCAAAGCGGCCCTGCGAATCGGTGCGCACCGCATACAGGTTGTCCAGATACACCGTTGCGCCGGGTGCCCCGCTTTCACTGGCTTCCTGTCGGGCGTTGCCGTTGGCGTCCAGAAACACGGTGCCCTCAATTCGGCCACCGCCATCGAGCGCGCGCCCACCCAGCGGCACGCTACGGCTGCCGGCGCGGTCTTCAAAGCGCAGCACCACCAGCAAGGAGTGACTGCTGTTAGACGCAATCGGCGACACCAGGGGCGACGCGAGCGGATCAATCGACACCAGTGATCGGCTCTTGCCCGTGTTGTAGTTGTAGCTGCTCTCAAGACTCCACCAGGGGTTGATGCGCCAATTCAGGCCGACGTTTACGCCGGTGCGCGAGGTCCCCAACGCACTGTGTTCGCTGCTCAGGGTGCCGCGCACCATCGAGCTGGCGCCAGCCGGCGCGCTGAGCGAAGCGGCGGCTGCCCAGCGGTTGCCGCTTTGGGCCTGGCGTGTCTCGCGCCCGGCTGTGAGGCTCGTTGACAGTGACCAGCTGGTAGGCATCAGCCAATCGTGGTCCAGGGTAAGGGATTCGGAATGGGTTTGGTCAAGTTCGCTTGCCACGTCCAGGCGCAGGGTGCTGTTGCCCCATGCGTTTTGCTGGCGCGTGTCGGCATAGGCGCTCCACGCATCGCCATTGAAGTGTCGTACCGAAGCGCCCGCGCCAAAGCTCACATCGCGGCTGTATCGATAGCGGGCGCTGCCCGTTGCAAACACGCCCGTCAGCGATGGGTTGGATACCGACCGCAGCCAGTCCATGCCACCTTCGGCAGACCACTGGCGTGTGTACCAGGACGTGCGCGCGTAAATGCCAGCGGTGTCGTTGGGCAGCGCTTGCCCGGCCCAAGTCAGGTCGCGTTCCAGCCAATAGAGCCCCCAGGTGTTTTGGCGTGCGCCGCTTTTCCAGTCACCATCCAGCCAGATGCCGCTGCGTTGCCCGATCAGGTTGCTGGCTTGAGTGGTCACCAGATTGACTTGCAGGTTGCGCTGGTCACCTGCGTGGCGCAGCGAGAGCTGGGCTGAACCCGCATCAAAAAAGTCATTGAGTGCAACTGGATTGTCCTTGAGGGAAATACGGTCAGAGCGGTTTACCCGGGCTGCCATTTGAAATGGCGCGCTGTCCAGCTGCATGCCAATGGTGCCGACGTGCCCGGCCAATGACCGAAAGCCGCTGGTGGTCAAGCCCTCCAGGCGACCGGGCCGCCCGGTACCGGCTTGCAATTGAAGGCCCCGGCCTTCGTTGTTCCATTCGGTGCTCAGGCCTTCCACCAAGCTGCCTGGCACGTAAACGCGCGACGGCAGCCGCGTGAGCGATGGCGTGGGGGTGCCAATCACCCCGGCCTCGTTGTTGACGAGCCAGCCACCATCTACCGGCAAGCTGCGCTGGCGCAGGGTTAGTGCGTGACGGCCAATGCTGGGGGCTGTGCTCAGGTCCGCCGACAGGACGCCGTAATTGGGCGTTTCAATGAGGCCATAGAAAGCCAGTCCCCCGGAGGTGCGGTTGCCATCACGCGGCTCGGTGCCTGCGCGGGCTTCAAAGCGAAAGTAGCGGGGCCAGCCCTCCCGGTTGAATTCCGACTGCGGGCTCGTCGCTTCGTCCACCAGAGGCGTTGCCAAACCGTCAATGAGGCGATCCTGATAGACCGGGGTCTCCGGCAATGGCGGAGCTGTGGAGCTGGTGTCCTGGGCGTGAGCCGACAGCCCAAAGGCGGCGCAGGCAACAAGTGGCCAAGCTGTGCCGCGCCGCATCATGGCGCGAAGCGTTGCTCCAGTGGTATGCGCTGCGTGCCCCATTCCAGCGTGCCTTTGACCGTCAACGGGTATTGGATCACCGGCGGTGTCTTACCTTCGCCAACAACCGGGCTGATGGCGATCAGGCGCGTCTCCCCGGGCAATATGGGGCTGTCGGCGGGTGCCATTTCGAACTCCAGCCCTGATGCGTCCTTGCCGGTCAGAAAACCATCCATCCGACCATGGGCGTTGCCAACATTGCGCACCTCCAGCACCGGTAGCTGCTGCGCGTTGGCCTGCGCCACACGGGATTTGAGGATTTCCAGCTGCGGCGCGGCATCACCCACAACCGCGTAGACGATCACGGCGATACGCCCACCCACCGGGAAATTGAGGTTGTCCTGCGTGACGCGGGCCGGGTCCAGACCCTCAATCATGATGGCGAACCGACATTCCCGGGCCGGGGTGTCGGCGGGCGGCGAGATTTCAAACCTGAACCGGTAGCGCGAAGCGGGCGAAATGGTCAATTCCCGGCGTTCTAGCGCGACCCACGGGCGGCAGCTGTCGGCAGCCAGCGCGTCGCTGAATGCCACCGTGTTGTCGGCTCGATAGGTCCAGTCGTTGGTGTACACCCTGAAATTCCCGGACTCGGTGCCCACATGCTGGATATCGATCACTTGACGCAGCGTCTGGCCAGCCTTGACATTCAATTCAAAGCGTGGGGGTGAGATGTAGGCGGCAAACCCCTGCGCTAGGGCCTGGCTGGCCCACAAAGTGGCCTGCAAAACGAACGTGACAAGTGCAAGCCAGAAAAATCCGTGTGACGGATTCAAACGATCAGAAAGACGCGTGAATGGATGCAGCATGCTCAGTCGGTATCCAACTCAAAATAAAAAGACAGCCGCCGCATATTGGTCATCCAGCGGCCATCGGTTCGCAAATAGACCTGCATCTGGTCCTCCAACTTGGCCTCTGCGATGGTGCCAGCATAAACCAGCGTCCGTTCGCCCGACTGCAGGCGCCCTGCCAGCAGCCGACCCTGCGTTTGCCACTGGACACTCACACGTGGGCCACTGTCCATCGGCAGCACCATGTAAATGCGGCCCGTGTGACCGACCCACGCGCGGGTATCGATCCGCACATTCACGAGCAGGCGGGACTCGACGTCGTTGTCGCCAGTGCTCCCTGGAATGGTCGAACGCCACTGCATCTGGGCGTTCGGCGGCACGGTCTGGCTAGCAGAATCGTCGAGGCGATACGTGGCGGCATGAGAGGGCGCCACGCAAACTCCCACGCAGGCAATCAAGGCCGCGATCGCAGTCAAAGCGCGAATGGCGGGCTTCATGGTGACGTGAGGGTGTAGGTCACCCGCCCGGTGTAGGTGCCAGCGGCAGCAACGGTGGCATTGGAATACGAGAACGTGTGGCAATTCTCAATCCAGGTGTTGGCGGCGACGCTGCGTAGCGCCTGCAGCCCACCTGTAAATGTTCCGGACGGAATTGCAGTGGGCGTGGTGTCCGCTGTGCCCACAGTCGAAGCAATCCAGCTGACGGCCGTAAACGGAATGACGTCACCCGACGCGTTAACCAGATTGGTGGGCGCATTGACAGCGAGGGTGGCTGTCGGGATGCTGGCTGACGGCGAACGGTAGGCTGCTGCGATGTACGTTTGCCCAGCCGCAGGGGAGCACACGGTCGTTGCCACGATGGAACTACTGGTCTGGGCACTCGTGGTTGCCATTGGCAGTGCTGTGCCGTTGCCCAATTGAGTTGCGGCGACACTCACACTCACGGTGTTGATGGTCGTGGAACCGCTTTGAGAGCCGTCGCCCACCTGCAGGAAAATGGTTTTGGCTCCTGCCCCAACCGTGTAGGTCCACGCGTGGGCATTGTTGGCAGTGCCCAGGCAAGTCACCACGGCCAGTGCGTGGGCCAAGTTGGTCAGATTGGGGTGAACGTTGGTGTTCCGCACGCGGACCCTCCGTTTTGACTTCCTCTCCCGTCAGGGAGCAACATGCAATTATCGTTGCGCGAGGTTCAGGGCATCGACGCAGTGTAAGTGATGCGGCTGTTGTTGCCCGTCACTGCGCCATAGGTACCAGCGGCTACCACGGCCGTATTCGCGAAGCTGTATGTCCAGGTGGCCGTGCGATTGGTCACTTTGCCGCTGCTGACGGCAATGGCAGAGCCCGCACCCGTTCCCGTCAGAGGGATCGCGGGTGTGGGGAAGTTGGCTGCATCGCTGGACACCGCAGTAATCTGTGACCAGGGGATGGTGTCGCCGGCAACGCCATTGGTCAATGCGCCCGCCGTAGCGGCCGTGACCGTGATCGCACCGTTGTTACCCAGCACCCGCACAGGCACCGCTGCTCCGGTGATGGCGCCCGCTGCGGCACCCGTCCCGACCGCTGTTGGGTTGGTTGTGTAGTCAAAGGTCACCAAATCGATAGTGGAGTTGGCGGTGAGGCCCGCAGCACCGGTGCCCACGGCGAGAAAGAGCACCTTGGGGATGACGATGGTGAAGTCCAGACGAGCGGCGGCGGTCAATGTTCCGCCGCCTGTTGTCAAGACCGACTCTGCGGATGCAAACATGGGGGCGGCCAATGCGAGAACAATGGCAGACTTGACCATCAACTTGCTATTCATGACTTTGTCCTTTCGGATGGCATTTCATGCCAAAACTGTATTAAAGAATTGTCGGCCCTTGCCGAGGAGATAACGAATCTTAGACCTGTGACCGATTTCATGCAAACGTCAAAGTGCAAAAAATTTCACATATTCAACAACTTAGAGCGTTTAGTTCAACCAACGGTAGAGTTGAAGCGATAAACGGCCAACCTGGCAACTCAAGTTCTCGACGGCATGGCCGATAAACCGCGCCCGGGCGGGCTATTTGGGTTGTAGCTGCAAATGCCCCAACGGCAGCGCACTGTGGGCCTTAACCTCGCCCAGTGAAAAACTGGTGTGCAGGTCTTTCACATTGGGCAGGTTGATGAGCACATCGCGCGCAAACTGGCTGAAGCTGTTCAGGTCGCGGCTCACCACCTGCAGCTCGAACGTGCCGGTGCCGCTGATGTAGTGGCAACTGACCACCTCGGGTATCGCGCGCAACGCTTCTTCAAGGCCTTGCAGCACATTGCCCGTGTTGCGTTCGGCATCGAGCCGAACAAACGCCAGCACGCCCAGACCGATCTTGTGTCGATTGATTTCGGCACGGTAGCCGGTAATGAATCCGCCTTCTTCCAGCGCGCGCACACGTCGCCAGCACGGTGCGGCTGACAGCCCCACGCGCGAGGCCAGCTCGGTGTTGGTGAGTCGCGCATCGGTTTGCAGCTCGGTGAGGATGGCCAGGTCAAACTTGTCCAAAGTTTCCATATATGCAATTTTGGCGCAAGATTCTTGCTCAAACAAGGATATTTTGGGCAAAGAACGCAAAGACATATCTGCAGGCGCAACATACACTGGTCCATCCAATAGAGAGGTCAGCCCATGAACGCACCCTTGCCTGAGCACATTCGCAAAGCTCTGGAAACTGTCACGCTGGACGACAAATATTCGCTGGACTATGGCCGCGCCTTCATGAGCGGCGTGCAGGCGCTCGTGAAGCTGCCCATGCTGCAGCGCCTGCGCGACCAATTGCATGGCAAAAACACTGCAGGGTTCATCAGTGGCTATCGCGGCTCGCCGTTAGGGGGCTACGACCAGGCTTTGTGGAAGGCTGAGAAGTACCTCAAGGCGCAAAACATTGTGTTTCAGCCGGGCGTGAATGAAGAGCTGGCCGCGACCGCTTTGTGGGGCACGCAGCAACTGGGTTTTTCGCCGCCGGGCACCAATAAATTTGATGGTGTGTTCGGCATCTGGTATGGCAAGGGCCCGGGCGTGGACCGCTGCTCCGACGTGTTCAAACACGCCAACATGGCTGGCACCACCGAGTTTGGCGGCGTGATCGCCGTGGCGGGGGATGACCACATTTCCAAAAGCTCTACCGCTGCACACCAGAGCGACCACATCTTCAAGGCCTGTGGCCTGCCGGTGTTCTTTCCGTCTACGGTGCAGGAGATTCTGGATCTTGGCATTCATGCCTTCGCCATGAGCCGCTTTTCGGGCGTGTGGGCCGGCATGAAGACGATTCAGGAGATTGTGGAGTCCAGTGCCACAGCCATGATCGACCCCGAGCGGGTCAACATCGTGATTCCCACCGAATTCGCCATGCCGCCCGGCGGGGTGCACATCCGCTGGCCGGATCACGCGCTGGATCAGGAGGCCCGCCTGTTTGACTACAAATGGTATGCCGCGCTGGCCTATGTGCGGGCCAACAAGCTGAACTACAGCGCGGTTGAAACCAAAAACGACCGCCTTGGCCTGATTGCAAGCGGCAAAGCATGGAACGACATGCGCCAGGCCCTGCTCGATCTTGGCCTGGACGACGACGCCTGCCGCCACCTCGGCATACGGGTGCACAAAGTGGGCGTGGTATGGCCGCTGGAGGCGCAGATCACCCGCGAATTTGCCACGGGCCTGCGCGAAGTGCTGGTGGTGGAAGAGAAGCGTCAGGTCATCGAATACCAGCTCAAGGAAGAGTTGTACAACTGGCGCGCCGACGTGCGCCCCAATGTGCTGGGCAAGTTCAACGAGCGTGAGGGCGATTTTTCGGGCGGCGAGTGGTCGCTGGACAACCCGACGGCGCAAACGCTGTTGCGGGCCAATGCAGATTTATCACCCGCGCTGATTGCCAAGGCTATTGCCGAGCGCCTGAAAAAGATGGGCGTGGATGGCGACATGGCTGCACGCATCGACGCGCAGCTGGCGATTCTGCAGGCCAAGGAACGTTCGATGGAAACCATCGACGTACGTGGTGATGGCGCAAAAGTCGATGCGGTTAAAGGCGCCGATCGCCAGCCATGGTTTTGCTCCGGCTGCCCGCACAACACCTCCACCAAAGTGCCTGAAGGGTCGCGCGCGATGGCTGGCATTGGCTGCCATTTCATGGCCATCTGGATGGACCGCAGCACCATGGGCTTTACCCAAATGGGCGGGGAAGGCGTGCCGTGGGTGGGGCAGGCGCCGTTTACGACCGACGAACACATTTTTGCCAACCTGGGCGACGGCACCTACTTTCACAGTGGCACACTGGCTGTGCGCCAGAGCATTGCGGCGGGTGTGAACATCACCTACAAGATCCTGTACAACGACGCGGTGGCCATGACCGGCGGCCAGCAAATTGGTGAGCGTCCAGAGGGGCATAGCGTGGTGCAGATTGCCCAGAGCATGCGGGCAGAGGGTGCAGCCAAAATTACCATCGTGACCGACGAGCCC
>JAHEBY010000113.1 GCA_024642025.1 Comamonadaceae bacterium
AGCCGCCGTGCGCGAGTACAAGAAGGGCCAGGAAGTTGAGGCTTTGGTCTTGGCTGTGGACGTGGACCGCGAGCGCATTTCCCTGGGCATCAAGCAGCTGGATTCCGATCCGTTTACAACCTTCGTGTCAATCAATGACAAGGGGCAGGTCGTCACTGGCAAGGTCAAATCAGTTGACGCGAAGGGCGCAGAAATCGATCTCGGTGAAGACATCATCGGCTACTTGCGTGCTTCCGAAATCAGCCGCGACCGCGTGGAAGATGCACGCAACGTGTTGAAAGAAGGCGACGAAGTCAGTGCTGTGGTCGTGAACGTTGACCGCAAAACCCGCAACATCCAGCTCTCCATCAAGGCCAAGGATGCCGCAGACCAGTCTGAGGCCATGGCCAATCTGAGCCAAGCGTCTGCCCGCGAAAACGCAGGTACGACCAGCTTGGGCGCATTGCTGCGCGCAAAACTTGATAACAACTGATTGAGGTAACCCAACAGTTGATAAAGCGACCGCTCGTGCTGTGCACGCCGGTCGCTTTTTATTGCGGGTTTCATTTTTCCCCATGACACGATCTGACCTTGTTGAAGAATTGGCCAACCGCTTTAGCCAGCTCACGCACCGCGACGCGGAATTTTCCGTAAAGGCGATTCTTGACGCCATGAACGACGCCTTGGTACGTGGCCATCGAATTGAGATTCGCGGCTTTGGCAGCTTCTCAGTCAACCGCAGGCCTCCGCGCATGGGGCGCAACCCCCGGAATGGTGAAAGCGTGGCCATCCCTGAAAAACGGGTGCCACACTTCAAGCCAGGCAAGGCCTTGCGAGAAGCCGTGGATCAGAGAACGGCCGAAATCGGACAAGGCACGCCTGGCTGACAGGAGACGCTTCGCTAGAATGGGCTTGTCATGAGGGGACAACATGAAACAGCTCGCGTGGCTGCTTAAGTGGATACTTAAGGCAGCCATTTTTTTTACCCTGTTCGCATTTGCACTGAACAACCAGCACGACGCCACAGTGCACCTGCTATTTGGTTCTCAATGGCGAACGCCATTGGTGATCGTGGTTCTGGCCGCGTTTGCAGCGGGCGTGGCAGTCGGCATTGTCGCCATGATGCCCCAATGGTGGAAGGATCGCGCGAAGGGCCGGCGCAATAGCAACGACACACCTTCGCCAGACAGCCTTCACAACTCGTCGTCGCTGACAACGCAAGAACATGGACTTTGACGTTACCTGGCTGCTGCTTGGCCTGCCCATTGCCTTCATCTTGGGCTGGCTGGCTTCCCGACTGGACCTGCGGCAGCTTCGAATAGAAAATCGCCAAGCCCCGAAAGCCTACTTCAAGGGACTGAATTTTTTGCTCAATGAACAGCAAGATCAGGCCATTGACGCGTTTATTGAAGCGGTGCAGAGCGATCCGGACACCTCGGAACTGCATTTCGCCCTGGGCAACCTGTTCCGACGCCGAGGTGAATATCAGCGCGCAGTTCGAGTTCACGAGCATTTGCTGTCCCGCGGCGACCTCTCCAAAGCTGATCGGCACCGCGCCCAATACGCATTGGCAATGGACTTTCTCAAGGCCGGCCTGCTCGACAGGGCAGAAGAGGCGTTGCAGAAGCTTGAAGGTACCGCCTTTGAAGCCCAGGCCCGCATCGCCTTGCTAGCCAACTACGAGCGCTCACGCGACTGGACACACGCCGCGCAAATCGCCCAAAAGCTTGAAAACTCGGATCACGGCAGCTTCAGCCCGCGTCTTGCCCACTACCTGTGCGAACAGGCAGCAGCCGCAGAGCCATCCGCCGCACAAGACCTGCTTCGCCAGGCGGTGCAGACGGCGCCTGGCGCGCCCAGGCCTCGGCTGGATCTGGCAACCTCATTTCAGGCTGCAGGCCAGACTGAGCAGGCGCTGTTGACGCTGGAAGAGGCCGCCACTCGGTCGCCGGCGGCCATGCCACTGATCGCCGGCCCCATGGCGACTCTGGCAATTGCGTGCGAGCAAGGCGGTCGAATTCTGGACCTGCTGAAGAGAAGTTATGACGCCAGTCCCTCTATCGATGTGCTGGAAGGAATCGTGGCACTTGAGGCCGCTACGAACGGATCATTGGGCGCCACAGCACGTGACTGGTACGTGCAACACCTCGAACGCGAGCCCTCCCTTGTGGCTGCAGCCAAGTGGATTGCGGGCGAAAAGCTGGAGCATGAGCAATTTCATCCCCAGGTGCAACGGGCACTGGACCATGCGGTAAAGCCGCTGACCCGCTACCGCTGCGCGGCTTGCGGCTTTGAGGCCAAACAGTATTTTTGGCAATGCCCGGGGTGCCAGACGTGGGACAGCTATCCTGCAAGGCGGGTCGAAGAGCTGTAATCCTGCGCTGCACTTGCTCGGCGAGGGTTTACCCCTTACAAATTTTTCACGGCCACGTCAACGGCCACACTACGCCGCCCGTTGTGTGGCTGACCTTTGGCTGGAAACGGTCATCGGTATTCAATGAATTCTCAAACCAATATTCTGGAGTTACCCATGTTTAAGAAGATTCTGGCTCTTGCGGCCATGTTGTATGCAGCGGCTTCATTTGCTGCGGTTGACGTCAACAAGGCTACAGCAGCTGAACTTGACGGTATCAAAGGCATCGGCCCCGGCATTTCCGCCAAAATTCTTGACGAGCGCAAAAAAGGCAACTTCAAGGACTGGAACGATTTCATCGAGCGCGTGAAAGGTGTTGGTGATACCAACGCTGCCAAGTTTTCAGCTGAAGGCATGACCGTTGGCGGCGCCAGCTTCAAGGGTGCCGCGGCCGCCCCCGCAGCGCCCGCCGCCAAGCCGGCTGCCGCTACCGCACCCGCAGCTGCTGCAACCCCTGTGACCCCTGCGGCTGCGCCCGCAGCCAAGGCAGATCCAAAAGCCGAAGCCAAAATGAAGGCCGAAGAGGCCAAGAAGGCAAAGGCAGAAGCCAAGGCGAAGGCGGCTGAAGAAAAGAAAGCAAAGGCCGACGCCGCCAAGAAAGCCAAAGACGACGCCAAAGCAAAAAAGGCTGAAAAACCAGCTGCCAAGGCCGATGCAGCCAAGCCGGCCGCCAGTGCTGCCAAGCAGTAATTGACAGATTCAGTAATTTGCCGTTCTGCGGTAAAAAAAGAGCCCGCTTCGGCGGGCTTTTTTTATTTTCACGCTGGAGAACTTGCGCCCCCACGAGCACCGACAAAGCCAAACTATCGTTTGACGGTCGCAGCCCCCCTAGTTTTTGCGTCTGATTCCAAAGACTTGCCTCCGGACTTGATATCCCCACCCTTGCCGCTGGACGCAATCGCCAACGCAAGAAAAACCACCAACATGACACCCAACACATTTACCAATATCCACATAAACACCCCCAAGTCTGCCTTCCACCCAATGTCACCAGTCATCAGTAACAACCTGTAACAAGGATAATAGACGCGGATCGTGTCAGTGCGTTGACTTTGCTCAATGGATTGTGTGACTTATTTCCGGCAACGCCAAATGAATGGCAGTTTCAACCGTCGCGACCAGCCCTGTTACACGAGAGCAATCAAGTCGGTCGTTCCAGGATCGATCCCGGCCTGCATCAATAGGGTGGTGATTTGCCCTCGGTGGTGTGTTTGGTGATTAAAAAAGTGTGTCATCGCCTGCCAGACTGGATGCTCCCGCTGCAGCCCGGCCCGATTGGCGTAACGCATGGTGCGCATGGGGAAGTCGTCTGGCATATTGGCAACCCAGCCATCAATCGCGGTGTCCATCCGCTCCCGGTGCGACCGTAACGCGTCGAATTCGCCAAAAAGCTCTGTCTCATGCACAGCGCCTGACGGCAGTGCAAGTAGTGCAGGATCTAACGCGGCAAATGCTACACCTTGCTGCGCAAATCGACCGAGCCACACCGTGTCACCCCAAACGAGGTGGTTCAGCGTTCGATGGATCGAGCCAAAGAACGCGCCGCGCTCGAGCTTTCGCTCTTCGTCCGGTAGCCGTCCCACCGTGTCGTACAGCCGCTGGTTAAACCAGTGGTTGTAGCGAGCCAGGAATCGGTAGTTTTCAATCAAGCGGCACCATAGCCCCCGCCTCCCGGCGTATAAATCTCAAATATGTCACCAGGCGACATTTCCGCCTGACCAATATGACCCAGAGGTTCGATCGACCCGTCGGCCCGGACCACGCGATTCAAGCCTGGCTGACCCGGCGAACCACCTGCCATGCCAAAGGCACCGTGCTTGCGGCCATTGGAAAGAATGCTCGCTGTCATGTCTTCGAGGAACTTTACTCGGCGTACTCCGCCGTCGCCGCCATGCCAACGCCCGGCGCCGCCTGAACCTTCTCGTATTTCATAACTCTCCAGTCGAACAGGAAAGCGAAACTCAAAAACCTCCGGATCAGTCAGCCTTGAATTGGTCATGTGCGTCTGGACCACGCTCGCGCCATCAAAACCACCAGTCACATGCCCCGCGTCGTCGATCAGTGCACCCGCGCCGCTGCCACCACTGATGGTTTCATAGTACTGGTAGCGGGCATTTCCAAAGGTGAAATTGTTCATGGTGCACTGGCTCGCCGCCATGACACCCAAAGCACCAAAAAGCGCATTGGTGATGCAGGTGGACGTCTCTACGTTGCCGGCCACCACCGATGCGGGTGGGTTTGGATTGAGCATCGACCCCTTGGGAATAACGACCTGAATAGGCTTGAGGCAACCCGCGTTCAACGGGATATCGTCATTCACCAGCGCCCGGAACACATACAGCACCGCCGCCATGCAAACAGCGGTTGGCGCATTGAAGTTGTTGGTTTGCTGCGCAGAGGTGCCGGTGAAATCAATTTCCGCGCTACGCGCTTTGGCGTTCACACGAATTGCCACCTGTATCTGCGCGCCGTTATCCAATGGCAACGTGAATTCACCGTCCTTGAGCCGGCCAATGACGCGCCGAACGGACTCTTCAGCGTTATCCTGCACGTGTTGCATGTAGGCCTGAACCACGTCAAGCCCAAACTGATCGACCATCTTTCGCAGTTCCTGCACACCTTTTTCGTTTGCGGCAATTTGAGCCTTCAAATCGGCCAGATTCTGCTGCGGGTTGCGGCTGGGGTATTTGCCACTTTGCAGCAACTCCAGAATTTGCGACTCCTGCAATACGCCCTGGGCGACGAGTTTGAAGTTTTTGATCTGAACGCCCTCCTCTTCAATTCGCGTCGAAAACGGAGGCATGGATCCTGGCGTGGTCCCGCCAACGTCGGCATGGTGGCCGCGCGAACCTACGTAGAAGAGTGCCGTCTCGCCCAAATAAACAGGCGTGATCACCGTGATATCCGGCAGGTGGGTGCCGCCATGGTAAGGGTCGTTCAGTACATAGACGTCACCCGGCTTCATGCTGCCCCGGTTCCCATCAATAACTGTCTTGATGCTCTCGCCCATGGAGCCCAGATGCACTGGCATGTGCGGTGCGTTGGCAATCAGGCTGCCCGCCTGGTCAAACAGCGCACAACTGAAGTCCAACCGCTCCTTGATGTTGACTGAATAGGCCGTGTTTTGAAGCTGCAACCCCATCTGCTCGGCGATATTCATGAACAGATTGTTGAAGACTTCCAGCAACACCGGGTCAGCCGTGGTACCTGCTGCATATTTAATAGCGCGCTGCGTATGTCTTGCAAGGGCTAGATGGTCAAACTCCGTTAACTCAGCGGTCCAGCCAGGTTCCACCACGGTGGTGGCATTCTTCTCTGCAATGATGGCCGGACCCTCGATGACATCACCGGGCTGCAAATCTTCCCGCACCACCAACGCTGCGTCGAACCATTGGCCGCCGCTGTAGAACTTCACCGTTTCGCGGCTGGGCACCTGGCGCTGCGGATGCGTGGGTTGTCGTGGTTCAGCCGGAGCGTCGCCCGCGATGACGGCTTCAACGGATACCGCCTCCACCACGAGACCCTTGCCCTCCATCAAAAAGGCAAAGCGCTGGCGATAGGCCGCCTCAAATCTTGACCGGATACTTTGCAATACCGCTTGCGGTTCGGGCGCGGCGTCGGCGACATAGGGTATGACGAGAGCGGAATCGCTGCCCTCGTACCGCACATGCATGCGGCAAATGGTGGAAACCCCGCCAGAACCCGCATGCTGCGCACTGAGCTCTGCCCGCGCATCCGCGCTCAAAGCGTCCAGCGTTGCGCCAATTTCTGGCAGCGCATCAACTGTCAGCTTGCGTTCTATCGCCTGCTCACGAATCACGGACTGGTCTGCCAGCCCCATGCCGTAGGCCGACAGCACCCCCGCCAGTGGGTGCACAAACACCTGCGTCATGCCCAGTGCATCCGCCACCAGGCAGGCGTGCTGGCCTCCGGCGCCACCAAAGCACTGCAGGGTATAACGGGTGACGTCGTAGCCCCGCGCCACCGAAATTTTCTTGATCGCGTTGGCCATCTGCTGCACGGCAATGTTGACAAAGCCCTCTGCGACATCTTCGGCACTCCGACCAGTCTGCGTCGCCAGCTCGGCAAACTTCTGGCGCACGACCTTGTCGTCCAGCGATTCATTGGCTGCGGGCCCAAATACCCTGGGGAAATGGCGTGGCTGCACTTTACCCAACATGACATTGGCGTCAGTTACCGCGAGTGGTCCACCGCGGCGGTAGCACGCCGGCCCCGGGTTTGCGCCAGCACTCTGCGGACCCACCCGGAAACGGGAACCGTCAAACGTCAGAATGGAGCCGCCGCCGGCTGCGACGGTGTGGATGCTCATCATGGGTGCGCGCATGCGCACGCCGGCAACCTGCGTCTCGAACTCACGCTCGAATTCGCCCGCATAGTGCGACACATCAGTCGACGTGCCTCCCATGTCAAAACCAATTACCCGGTCGTGCCCGGCAATGGCAGCCGTGCGTGCCATGCCTACAATCCCGCCCGCCGGGCCGCTCAGGATGGCGTCCTTGCCCTGAAAAACATGGGCATCGGCCAGCCCCCCGCTGGACTGCATGAAAAACAGCTTGACGCCGGGCATTTCTCCAGCCACCTGATCCACATAACGACGCAGGATAGGTGACAGGTAGGCGTCTACTACGGTGGTGTCACCGCGGCTGACAAACTTCATTAAGGGGCTGGTTTCGTGCGAAGTACTGATCTGCGTGAACCCAGCTTCCTGCGCCAGCCGCTTGGCTGCCTTTTCATGGTCCGTATAGCGATAACCATGCATAAACACAATGGAAACCGACCTAAGCCCCCGTGAATATTGCGCTAGTAGCTCTTCTTTTAATAGCGCCTCATCCAGCGGAAGGATCACGTCGCCATGCGCACCCATACGCTCGTGCGCTTCGACCACTGCGCAATACAGCAACTCCGGCAGGACGATGTGCCGATCAAACAGGCGCGGTCTGTTTTGGTAGGCGATGCGCAGCGCGTCACGAAAACCCCGCGTAGTGACCAGCAGCGTGGGCTCGCCCTTGCGCTCCAGCAGTGCATTGGTGGCTACGGTGGTGCCCATCTTCACGCACTCCACCTCCTCCGGCGTTACTGGCTCGCCGGGCTTCAGGCCTAGAAGGTGACGAATACCGGCCACTGCTGCGTCCCGATACTGCTCGGGGTTTTCAGACAACAGCTTGTGCGTCGTCAGCGACCCATCCGGCCTCTTGGCAACAATGTCCGTAAACGTACCGCCGCGGTCAATCCAGAATTGCCAGCGTTGAGGTCGCAGCGGGGCAGAGTTGAGAGCAGCGGTAGCCAGAGCAATGTTTTGCATGAATTGGTAATCCGTGTTTTGCGTAAATGGGCTACGCTTACATGCGCTGTGGCAGCCACAGCACCACACTAGGGAAAAAGTAGATAAGCAGGATGGCGAACATCATCAGCAGGAACATGGGAATCACCGTCTTGGCGATCCACGTCAGTTCACGCTTGGTCAAACCCTGCAGCACGAAAAGATTGAGGCCCACCGGTGGCGTAATTTGCGCGATTTCCACCACCAGCACTGTGAATATGCCGAACCAAATCAGGTCGATCCCGGCGGCCTACACCGTGGGCAACAACACGCCCACCGTCAACACCACCATGGAAATGCCGTCGAGAAAGCAGCCCAGCAGCAGAAACAATACGGTCAGAGCCACGATGAGCATCAGTGGCGAAAGGCCCAA
>JAHEBY010000114.1 GCA_024642025.1 Comamonadaceae bacterium
CCGGAGAAATCCGTGCCGGTTCGATTCCGGCCCCGGGCACCACCGCAGCAACTGTCTGCGGCAATCGCCGATATCGTCCAGGTCGACGCACTCGAATCACCTCACGGGAAAACCCTAGCTACCGGCCACTATCACGCCCGATAGACTGGACTCGTAACAGACGCAAACCAATCGGCGTTTGCGGATTCTTCAGCGCCTAAACACCACCAACATGACTTCATTCCATATTCTTGACCCCCGCTTTGCGAAGATACCGCTCGCGGGCGAAGCCATGGAAAAGCTGTGTACGGGAGCCATCTGGAATGAAGGCCCAGTCTGGATTGGCGAGGAAGGCGTTTTGCTGTGGAGCGACATTCCCAACAACCGGATGTTGAGGTGGCATCCTGCTGAAGGCATGACCGTCTGGCGCGAAAAGGTTGAGTTCACCAACGGGCACACGCGGGAGGCCAATGGCTCTCTGCTGCACTGCTCGCACGGTCTGCGCGCCGTCGTGCGAACCCGGTTTGACACCAAAATGCAAGCTTTGCCGGACGAAATCGTCGTGGACCGCTACCAGGGCCGACGGTTCAATTCGCCCAACGACATCGTGGTCAAGTCGGATGGTTCGATCTGGTTCACCGATCCGCCTTATGGCATCGCATCGAACCGTGAAGGCTATGCTGCCCCGAGTGAACTGGGCGATTGTTACGTGTTCCGCCTCGACCCAAAAAGTGGAGCGCTGCGCATCGTCAGCGACTTCGTCGAAGAGCCCAATGGCCTCGCATTTTCGCCGGATGAATCGGTTTTGTATGTATCCGACACCTCGGCGGCGCTGCGCGAAGGCGGCAATCACCACATCGTCGCCTTTGATGTGGTTGGCGGGCAAGACTTGTCCAACCCCCGGATATTTGCCGTCGTCAACCCCGGGCTAGCCGATGGATTTCGGGTAGACAAGAATGGCTTCGTTTACACCAGCAGCGAAGACAGTGTGCAGGTTTACCACCCAGACGGAACACTGATTGGGCGCCTGCCAGTTCCGGAGAAAGTCGGCAACGTCACGTTTGGTGGCGCTGCAGGTGACGAACTTTTCATCTGCGCCAGCTCGTCAATCTATCGCATCCGTTTGAATACGCGCGGAGCAACACCGACGTGACTGCCGCCCTGCTGCGATTCGCGTCTGTCAGCAAACGGTTCGGTGGGACGCAGGCGGTTGACGACGTGTCACTGGATGTACATGAGGGCGAAATACTGGCACTCCTCGGAGAAAACGGCGCCGGGAAATCCACCCTCATCAAACTGCTTGCAGGGATATATCCCGTCGATCAGGGAGAGATCTACTTCCAGGGCAAACCGCAGAAGGGCTGGCGTAGCACAGATCGAAGCCATCAGCCCGTCGCATTCATCCATCAGGATCTGGGCCTGGTGGAGTGGATGACAGTGGCCGAGAACGTTGGGCTTGGCATGGGCTATCCCCGTCGGTTTGGTCTTATCGATTGGCGTGCAGCGCATGCTACCGCGCGGCGAGTGATGCAACGTGTAGGGTGCAATATCGATCCCGCACGCCGCGTGTTCTCGCTGACGCGTGCCGAAAAATCGCTGCTCGCGATTGGCCGGGCGCTCGAAGTGAAGGCCCGCCTGCTGGTGCTCGATGAGCCGTCGGCAAGCCTACCGATGGCAGACGTCCACACGCTCTTTGGCGTGCTGCGCGATTTGCGACAACAAGGTATGGCCATGATCTATGTGTCGCATCGGCTGGACGAGGTGATGGCGATCTCTGATCGGGCCGCGGTCATGCGGGATGGCAAGCTGGTTTCTGTGCAGACGACTGCCCAAACGACTGAGCACAACCTGATTCAACAAATTGTCGGCAAGGCTTTGTCGGTGTCTATACCCAAAGCCCGGGCCGTGACTCAGGCCCAAGCGGTCCCGGTACTGAGGCTCGACGCTGCAGCCAGCGGCAACGCCGGCCCTTTGAGCCTGTCAATTCATGCTGGTGAAGTCGTCGGACTGGTGGGTTTGCGCGGCGCAGGCCACGAGGCCATCAGCCGCGCCATATTCGGTCGCGAACCCTTGTCGGCCGGACGCATGCAACTAATCGGGCAGGACGTGTGTCTGACTTGCCCGGCCGACGCCATCCGCGCTGGTGTCGCCTATGTGGCCAGCGAACGGCTTGAAGAGAATCTGGCCAGTTCCATGAGCGTTCTGGAGAATCTGTTCCCTAATGCGACCTTGCGCGGTGAGCGGGGCATCAATCTCAAGCGGCGGCGGAACGAACAATCCAGTGCCATGGCATTGATTGAACGGTTCGACATCAATCCGCCTGCGCCCGGTGCTGAAGTGCAGCAACTGTCAGGCGGCAATCAGCAAAAAGTTGTTCTGGCGCGCTGGTTCCATCTGGATAAGCCGCTGGTTGTGCTGGAGGAGCCTACCGCCGGCGTGGACGTGGGCGCCAAGAGACAAATTTATGCCTTGTTGCGCGAAAGGGCGCACGCCGGCTGCGCGCTGGTTGTGGTTTCGACCGATTTTGAGGAAGTCGCCGCCGTTTGCAATCGTGTGCTCGTCTTTCGCAACGGCCTGATCGTTTCCGAATTGACTGCCTCAGACATTACCGTGGAGAAGTTGCTGTCAATGGCGGCTGGAGGCCGTGCAACGCCAGAGCCGCAAACCGAGGAGGCTATGGCATGAGCGGATCCATTCAATCCACCGCGCTCGAGCCCGACAAAACGCTGGATGGCGACGCTTTGACGATCTGGCAACGACTTGGGCGGGGCGTTCCGGTGTATGGCCTGGTCGTGCTGACTGTCGGCCTTGCGGTGTTCTTCAGCATCCTGTTGCCCGATACTTTTCCCACGATTTTTAACCTGCGGGCGATTCTGGCGGACAAGTCGGTCATCGCCTTGCTGGCGCTCGCAGCAACCATTCCCATGATCACGGGCAAGATTGATTTGACTGTTGGCTATGGCATTGTGTTGTGGCACATTCTGGCAATCAGCCTGCAAACAAACTTTGGCCTGCCGTGGCCGATGGCTGTATTCGTGGTGCTGCTGTGCGCCGGGTTGTCTGGCGTATTTAACGGTCTGCTGGTTGAATTGGCACAGATTGACTCGTTCATTGCCACGCTGGGTACGGGGACAGTCATCTATTCACTTGCCATGTGGCACAGTGGCGGCCGGCAGGTTGTGGGCGAACTGCCAGATGGCTTCATCAGCATCGCTGGCGGCAATTTATTTGGCCTGCCCATTGGCGCGTTCTACGTGCTTGCCATCAGCGTCGCGCTATGGTTCGTGACCGAGTTCACACCGCTTGGGCGCGCCTTGTATGTCATTGGCGCCAATCCGAAAGCCGCGCAACTTAATGGCATATCCGTTCGCAAACACGTGCTGGGCGCGTTTGTCGCATCCGGCATGTTGTCAGGGTTCGCAGGTGTGCTGCTCGCGTCTCGACTGCAGATTGGCCAGGCGAGCGTGGGGCTGGAATTTTTACTCCCCGCACTGGTTGGGGCATTTTTGGGCTCCACCACCATTAGGCCAGGGCGAGTCAATGTCTGGGGCACTTTGGTGGGCGTCGCCATTCTGGCCGTTGGCATCTCGGGTATTCAGCAGCTTGGCGGTTCATTCTTTGTGGAACCGCTGTTCAATGGACTGACGCTTCTGGTATCCATCGGCATTGCAGGTTGGGCCCAGCAACGACGCAACCTTTCAATCAAGCGGCGCATAGCCGAGCGGCAGCTGGCCGTTGATTCCAGCCACAACCCCACGAGCGGGGATGCGCCGGGCTGACCAGTGCTACCTGTTCAATCATAAGGAGACCACGATGAAGATGATACGAACCCGGATGGCCACTGCATTTGTTGCGCTTTGCGCGGCGGGCATGGCGCAACATGCGCTGGCAGATGATTTCCTCGACGCCGCGAAGAAAAAAGTCACGGTTGCCACCATGACCAAAGAGAAGTGGGATGGTCCGACCAGCGGGCCCAAAGCCTCGGCGAACAAGACCATTGTGTTTGTGGCCGGTGACATGAAAAATGGCGGCATTGTGGGCGTGTCCAAAGGCGTGGAAGAAGCCGGCAAGGCCATTGGATGGACGGTGCGTGTGATCGACGGACAAGGCACCGTCAGCGGTCGCACAGCTGCGCTGAATCAGGCGCTCGCGGTGAAGCCAGCGGGCATCGTGGTGGGTGGCTTTGACACGACCGAGCAAAAGGCAGCATTTGAAGGCGCCGCCAAGTCGGGCATTCCGTTGGTCGGCTGGCATTCGGGCGAGCAACCCGGTCCCAACGCAACGGCAGGCCTTTTCGCCAACGTCACAACCGTCACGGACGACGTTGCTGACGTGGCAGCCTCATGGGCCGTTGTAGATTCTGGCGGCAAAGCCGGTGTGGTCATATTCACCGATTCGCAATATGCAATCGCCCTGTACAAGGCCCGCGCGATGGAAGCCGTCATCAAGAAATGTGGCGGTTGCACCGTGCTGAGCTTTGAAGACAGCCCCATTTCCGAAAGCTCCACCCGCATGCCGCAATTGACCACTTCCCTGTTGCAACGATTTGGTGACAAATGGACTCACTCACTGGCCATTAACGATCTGTACTTTGACTTTATGGGGCCCTCGCTGTCATCAGCCGGCAAGAAGGGCGATGGCAATCCCAAAGCGGTATCTGCCGGTGACGGCTCAGAGGCTGCTTACCAGCGCATTCGCACCAAACGCTATCAAGCAGGAACAGTACCAGAGCCCCTGAACATGCAGGGCTGGCAGGTTGTTGACGAATTGAACCGGGCTTTCAGCAAGGCGGCCTGGTCAGGCTATGTGCCCAAGGTGCACTTGGTTACCGCTGAGAATGTTGGTAAGGATGGCGGGCCAAAAAACCTGTTTGACCCCGACAGCGGCTATCGCAACGAATACAAGAAAATCTGGGGCAAATAGGGGCCCGTTTCGGCAAGCCGCACTAAAAGCCGGCCTTCAAGCCAACTTCAGTTGCGCCTTGCCGAATTCGGTTTCCAGTTCTTCGCGCACCTTGTAGGCCTTCGTGGTTTGATTCATCGCCACATCGGCCCAGCTCAGTGACTGCCCCTTCTTCACGGGGCGGATGACCTTGACTTCATGCGCCAGCCCAAGCGGCAGGCCACCCATGCGCATGGAAGTGTCGGCGGGCAGCAGCTTGCCCCACACGGTGTAACCACCCTCGCCGTCCAGCATTTCACCGGGAGTCAAATCGCGTTTGGCGGTGGCCACCACGTCGGCATTCCAGCAGGTGGCCACCCCGGTAGGCTCGCCTCGCAGGGCGACAGATGCCACCGACACGCCAACTTCCAGCCCGATCAGGTGCCAGCGCTTGTAGAGCGTGAAATAGCGCCCGCTAGGGTCCGTATGGGCTTTGTACTCTTCAAAGCAGTTCTTGATGTAGTCGGTTTCAGCCTCCACTGTTACCCAGACGCCCATACGGATGTCGTAGGGGATTACCCGCCCGTTGGCTTCGAGTGATGAAATCACCTCCACCATGCCTTTTCGCTCCAGCACGCCGCCCTCTTCAACCGGCCGCGTTACAAACGGGATGTCTTCCACGCTAGCGGGTGGATACAACAGGCCGTTGCTCGGCACAGTGAGGCCCGCGGCATTGGCCACGGCCGTGCTCTCGATGGACGGCTTGGAACCGTCCAGAAAACTGTTGAACATCTTGGGGTTGAGCCCGCCGCGCTTCGCCTGCTCCGGGGAAAGCCCCCAGTTGTTCCAGACCGTGTCAGGCGTAGATTCACAAAAATGTGGCAACCACTTGTGGCCGCGGCCCGCCGCGACAACCGGGAAGCCGCAGGTGCGGGCCCAATCCACCAAATCACAAATCAAGGCGGGCTGGTCGCCAAAGGCCAATGAGTAAACCCGCCCCGCCTGCGCGGCGCGCCTGGCCAGCAGTGGACCGCAAAAAGCGTCGGCTTCTACGGTCACGTTCACCACATGCTTGCCGTGGGCAAATGCTTCAAGAATATGGTCAACCGCCGCCACAGGGTTGCCGGTGCATTCCACAACGATATCGATTTGCGGGTCGGAAACCAGCGCCTGCCAGTTGTCCGTGATCCAGGTTGCTCCGGTCTTGATGGCTTCCTGCGACGATTTGGCAGCGGACTGCTCGGGCTTCCACCCCACCCGGGCGAGGTTGGCGCGTGCTGCGTCAGGCGAAAGGTCCGCAATTGCGACCAGATGCACTCCAGGTGTCCGCGGGATTTGCGCAAGATACATGGAACCAAATTTGCCGGCTCCTATCAGCCCGACCCGAACCGGCTTGTTGTCGGCGGCGCGTTGTTTCAGTTTGGCGTACAGGTTCATGGTGTTACCAATGTGCTTTCAAATTCTTCAAGCGAGGTTTGCAACGCGCTGGCAGGCAGCCCGCTTTCCCACGGCAAATCAACCGGGTAGTGCTTGCGCAAGCAGTCGTCCGGCAAACAGCTGATGGGCGTGAAATCACGGTGCGCAATGTATTCAGGGCGCTTATGCCTGCGAATGTGGTTGCTCACCGCGCACAGGCTCAAATAAACACTGACGCGGTTGAATGGCGACAGGTTGCTGGTTGACGCATGCACCAGACAAGAGTGGAACAGAATCATCGAGCCCGCTGGCCCCTTGGGCGACACAATGCCGCCACCCACAGGGCGCCCATCGGCGTCGTAACCACCCTTGCCGCCCGAGCGCTCCACCAGTTGGCGAATCAGGTCGTTATCTACAGTCCAAAGCGGATAGCTGGTGGTGCGCAGGTCATGCCTGGCTTGCAGCACGCCCTTTTTGTGGCTGCCCCGGATGAACATCAACGGGCCATTGAACTCGTTGACATCATCCAGAAAAATCGCCACATTCATGGCGCGCTCGGTCGGCATAAGGTCGTCGTTTAGCCAGGTGCCATAGTCCTGATGCCATTGCCACACATCGCCCTCAAAGGCCATCTTGCCGTTGATCTTGAACTGGTGCATGTAAAGCTTTTCACCCAGCAAGTCCTCCACTGGCTGGATCATGCGCGGATGTCGTGCCAGCCGTGCAAACGGTTCGCTGTACATGTGGGCGGCAAAATTCGTCCGCACAGCTTCCGAGTCCTTTTCGCGCACGTTGTAGGCTTCCCGGCGGTCATACAGGGCAGGGACTGCCGCAGTTAGCGCGCCTGTTTCCTCTGGCGTGAATAGACCCGGGAAGAACAGGTATCCGTCGTGGTCAAACTGTTGCTGCTGTTGTGGTGTGAGTCGCATGGCACAAAGAATACATGCAAGGCGGGTTTATGACATCATAGGGAACCCTAGCATGAGTTTTTCTCATGCGAACCCGGCAAAAACATGATCTTATTGGGTGGTTCTGCACCGCCTCTTTATCCCCGATACTTCCGTGCAGCCAACTACCTGCTCCCCCGGAGATCCGCCGCATGACTGACGATGTGACCACGCCCGCTGCCCCCACAAGACGTCGAGCGGGCCGCGGCAGTGGCACCGTCCGTGCAGCCCCCTCCACCGCCAAATACCGCAAGCTCAAACACCGCTTTCCACCGACGCCCGTGGTGTCGGAAGACGAACTGGAGGCGATTCACGACACGTCGCTGACCATCCTGGAAGAGATGGGCATGGATTTCATGCACCCCGAGGCCCGGGCGATTCTTAAAAAAGCCGGCGCAGATGTGCGTGAAGGCTCCGAGCGGGTGCGGTTTGATCGCAACCTGATTCTGCAAGCCATCAAGACCTGCCCGTCTGAATTCACGCTGCACGCCCGCAACCCAGAGCGCAACGTGCACATCGGCGGCAAAAGCCTGGCGTTTGCTCAGGTGGCCAGCCCACCCAATTGCTCCGACATGCAGGGTGGCCGACGGGCGGGCAACCAGACCGACTTTCGCAATCTGGTCCGGCTGGCGCAGCGTTACGACATCGTGCACTGCAGCGGCGGCTATCCTGTAGAGCCGGTGGACCTACACGCCTCCATCCGGCATCTGGATTGCCTCTCCGACATTGCCAAGCTGACCGACAAGCCGTTTCACGCCTACTCGCTGGGCAAGGAGCGCAATCAGGATGGGCTGG